>CAMBYJ010000001.1 GCA_945872015.1 Chitinophaga pinensis
CTGCTTCAGTAACTACTACTTTATATGTTCCTGTTGTAAGATTTGAAACATCTTCTGTTGTTGCGCCATTAGACCATACAATTGAATAAGGAGAAACTCCACCAGAAATTGTCAAATTAATTGAACCAGTAGCATCATTCTTACATAAAACGTTTGTTGATGAAGAAGATAATGTTGGAGGAGTGCAAGAACAGTCTTGTAACACTAAAGTTGTTGTAGTTGTTTCTGTACATCCATTAGCATAAGTAACAACAACTGTATACACCTTAGCACCTGCCTCTGATAAAGCAAATACTGTTGTAGGAACTGTAGGGTTTTGTTGTGTAGATGTAAATCCATTAGGACCAGACCACGACCATGAGGTACCATTGTTAACACTTAGTGTTGCATCAGTACCAATACATGTAGGACCACCGTTTGATGCAATTGGAGTATTAGATGCTGGTTGAGTAATTGATACATTGCTTGATAATGTACATCCATTTCCATCAGTAGCTGTTACAGTATATGTTCCAATACTTAATCCTGTTTGAGTAGCAGTAGCACTTCCTGCAGACCAAATATAGTTTACTGTAGTGTTTGAACTTGAAGCTAACGCTACCGCACTTCCGTCAGATGAACCAAAGCAATTTGCATTTGTTCCATTGATCGACAATGAAGACATTGTAGATAATGATGCATCGCTATTGGTAAGCCTTGTTAAACCACGTCGAACAAGATTTGTTGTATTCGCACCTGAAGGCCAAATACCATCTGCATCGGTAATTGAATTAAGAATATTATTTTGTAAGTCTCGAGTTTCAATTCTCAAAATTCCAGTTGCACTTAATGCAGCAACAGGAACTACAGCAGCGAAAGTTCCAGGACTTGAAACGTTTCTGTAAATAGAATCAACTGCTATAGGAAACTCTGAGTAAGTAAGTTGAGTAGCTGAAGAAGTTACCGCTTGGAAAGCATATAAAGGATTTCCTGTGCCATCAACATTATCATAAACTAGAACTAACTTTCCACCCATACAAGAATTTAAAGCACCTGTAACGAAAGCACCGTCATCTGATGTAGTAGCAGTTAATGCTGAAGTTGCAATATCTAATGAAGTGATTGTATTAGAAGAAATAAAATTTGGTGTAGTACCTAATACTGAATTACTATATGCAATTCTTAAATTATGAATCTGACCAGCGCCAAAGCGAGTTGAGTTTCCACTTGGTTGAATATAAATCCAAACAGGTCCACTACTACCACTTGTATCTGTTGTAAATGCACTAGGGATGTTTAATCCATAGCTTGATCCATTCCAAACACCGCCTGCTCCCATTGTTGTATTAGCCTCTGTTGTTACTGCTAATCCAGCACCTAAATTATAAATTGTATTAGGCAATAAGTTATCCAAACGAACACAAAAAGCTACTGGCGTTCTTGCGTTATTAACTGCAGAACCAGTTTTCGATCCCATGTATTTCGGAATCACTAGCTCTGTCATTGTTGGCGTTAATGTGATAATTAAATTTGAACTAAATGCTGACGATAAACTACCTGAACTTGCTTGCAAAACATAGGTTCCAGCAGCAGAGAATTGAATACCACTAAATGTCGCCACACCATTAACGAAGTTTGCGGTAAGGGTACCCGTTATACTTCCCGAAGGTCCAGAAGAAACCGAAATAGTTGCAGTACCATTGTAATAAATATCTATCGTGTTATCTGCTCTAAATGCAGTAACATCAAAATTAGGAATTACCGTATTAATTGGAACTCCCGGAGTTAAATTAGAAATTGCTAATGAATTTGCAACACCATTTACATCAAAACTAGGTGAGTAGGCAGTACCTAAAGCATCACCAGCAGTTACATCAGCTTGTAGTTGTACTCCGTAATCTGCCACATCATACAATACTCCTGTAATTGTAACTTGATTTGATCCTGCGGTAATTGTGCCTGATAATGTTCCACCTAAATTTCCAATACCTGAGAATAATGTTAAGTCGATTGTAGTTGCAGCTGAAACTACCTGCGGACTATTATTATTATCCTGCGCTTGAATTGTAATTGAAAAAGGTGTGTTTTCTAAAATAGGATTGCCTCCATTTAAAGAAGTAACAACAATTTTTGTTGGAAGCTGAGGGGCTGCTGTAACTTGTGAATTTGGATTTTGTAGTGCAGTTGCAGTACTATATTTTGTAGCTGTACTATTTCCATTGTATGCAAACACTCTGAAAAAATAATTTGTAGATGCAGTTAAACCAGCTACATTAACTGTTGAACCACTTCCATTATAAACAACTTGTTGTCCTGAACCAGCATAAACATTATTTGCTGTATAATTACTACCATCTACAGGGTTTGTAAAACTGTTTGCTGTATTCATCACAACCATTCTAGATGTTGCATCGCCATTCGTCCAATTTACATCCATTGATGTAGTCAATATATTAGAGAAATTTATTGCGCTATCTTGGGCCAAAGGTGTAGATGGTCCTTCAGCAGAAAATGTTAAACTATCAATTGCCAATCCATCATCTGTACCTGTTTCATCAACATCATTCCAGCGTATCGTTAATGTTTGTCCTGGTAACCAGTAGCTATCCAACGTAAAAGTGCTTGTTATTACGGCACGGTTAGCAGTTGCATTTCCATCTAAAGCTGCTGCTGTTCCAGTTACAGGTGTTGGCGTAGAAAAATCTAAAGAAGGAACCGTTGTAAATCCAGTAGCATTAATAGAAGACTCTCCTACTTTATAAGCGAATAACATTTTATTAAAACTTCCGCTTCCTCCACGGCGCCAGTTTTCTCCAACATAGGTGATAGTAACTTTATTTAATTGATTCGTTGAATTATTAACAAAGGTTGCTCCTACTGATCCTAAATAAGCACTACTTGCTAAGCATCCGATTGCGCGATCCGTTGAACTTGCTGTTCCATAATTGTAATTAGATCCAGAAGATGATGTACCTGCATCTGTATTTAATCTAACATCCAAAGGAACTGTTGTACCTCCAATAGCAGCAATCTGCCAACCTGTTATACCTGTTGCGTTTATTGGGGAAGAGGTAAGATAATAAGGCCCTTGACCAAATCCTGTGGTGCTAAATGTTCCTGTAGAAGGCAAAGTGTTAAAGTCTTGGAAGTAATTACCACTTGTATAAGAAATATTTGAAGGCGATACTGCAGATGCCGATGCGCCTGTGCTTCTATAATTTAACGTTGCTCCAGTACCGTTATATTCGAAAACAGTTACGTTGAAATTAGAACCCGCAGAGAATCCAGTAATTTTTGCAGAAGTAGCATTTCCCTGGTAAACTAATTTATTCCCACTTCCTAAATCGAATGCACTAGCTAAATTAAGATTAGCGCCTGAGTAGGTTGTCGCATCAACAGGAGAAAAACTTACAGCACCAGTAGTGTTTACTACAACGATTCTGTTTGCGCCATTACCACTTGTAAAATTTACGTAGGCTGTATCTGCAGTGATTCTTGTTACGGATACAAATGAGTTTGTTGTTGGCTCTGTTGCTAATGTAGTTGCTGATGTAGTTGCAGGAGAAGCCTGTAAATAATTAATTGTTGTTGTAGAACCATTATACTCATAAACTGCAAAATGATAAATAGTATTTGCAGATAATCCACTAACGGTTACGGATGTCCCCGAACCATCAAAGACAATTTTATTTGACGAACCTTGATCAGTTGCCAATGTCCAATTTGCATTCACACCTGTTGCTGCTATTGCATCTGTTGGGACAAAAGATACAGCTGCTGTTGATGCAACTAAAATTCTTCCCTCACCATTACCTCCATCCATAGAAAATGTAAGTGAATTAGCAGTTGCAGATGTTACCGACAATACAGATTGTGTTGTTGGTGCTGCATTAATAGCACTACCATTTAAATTAATGGTTTGATCGGTTGCTCCTGGAGAACTATGCGTTAATGTACCAGAATACGTACCTGATGTTGCTGCATTTAATCGAACATATACTGTTGTTGAAGCAACACTTCCTCCACTTTGATTGACAGTAACAGCACTTGACCATGAAGAATTATCTAACGATACTTGATAACTTGAAGAAGCGGTTACAGTAATATTATCTGTTAAATTACTTCCCGCTACAGTATATGATTGTGAAGTTGAAGGCACTAATGCTTCACCAATAAAATTGGTGAATGACGATGTTACTGCAATTGTTGGTGACACATTCGTATTAATTGTGAATGTTTGGCCAGATGAAGTTCCTCCTCCTGGAGCTGGGTTTGTTATTGTAACCGTTGCCGTTCCAGCACTTGCAATATCTGCAGCAGTAATAGAAGCTGTTAACGTTGTTGCATTAACAAATGTGGTTGTCTTTGCAGAACCATTCCAATTAATTACTGAACTTGAATAAAAATTTGTTCCTGTTGCCGTTAAAGTAAATGTTGATCCACCAGCAAAAACACTTGCAGGACTTATTGAAGTTAACGTAGGTGTTGGGAAATTGATGGTAGTAGAATTCGGATTGCCTGTTGCTGTTGTTGTATTGAATGGAACTCCAGTGGTATTATACTCATACGCTCTGAAAAAATAGGTTTGGCCTGCAACTAATCCTGTAACATCTACCGTAGATCCTGTTCCTGCATACACCACTTGTTCACCTGAACTATATACTGAATTTGCAGATGGAACTGTACCATCTGTTGGATTAGTAAATGTATTTACAGTATTAGCTTTTATTATCCTTCCATTTCCATTTCCATTGGTCCAACTTACTGTTGTACTTGTAGCTGATGCATTAGTAAATGTAATTGACGATGCTTGGGTTGTAGGCGCTACTGCTGCGGCTGGAGTTACTGAAGCCCACGTTGTACCTACACGGACTTCATCCATTTCAATAAAAGGTGTTGTAGTAGCTGCTGCTTGTCTTAAAAAGGTTTGAGATACAGCAGCCAGATCAGTTCCTGAGACTGCTGTTGCGCTTGGTGTTGGCTCAGAGGCAGCACCGAAAGCAGTAGTATTTAGCCAAATTTTAGAAATATCATTCGTTGTTCCTGAAACAATTTGATAGGCACTTACAACAAAATTCGGTGTACCTACCGCAAAATCTGTAGTTAACCAATTAATTGTAGAGGATGTTGTAGCAGAAATTCCGATATTATATTTAGTTGCATCAACAGCACTTTTTCTTAGTTGAATAATTCCTCCAAAAGTTGTAGAGGTTGAAGCAAAACCTGTAAAATATGTCCCAGTTGTATTTAAAGAACCAAGAGAGGAAACATTCAATATAAACGATAAATATACCGTAGTACCTGCAGTATTTTGTAATGTAAAGGCTCTGTTTGCATCAGTTCCTGTACCATCAAAAGCGATTTTATTTCCAGAAGAAGCCGCTAATCCCGTATAAGAAAGACTTCCTGATGTTACTAAGATTGAGTCGCCTGTATTAACATTCTGCCAGGCACCAGAACTTTGCCCTTGAATACCACCAGTTGCACTAGCCGTATAGTTAAATGGTTCTGAGATGAGTTGTTGTGCATTAATTTGCTCGACACTTGTTCCTAAGATGAACAAAACAAGCAAAATTGTGAGCGAATTCCTTTCGAGAATTTTAATTGTGTTCAACGAGCGCAATAAGCGCTGAAGTTGTTGAACAAAATTTGATAGATTAGGCAATAAGTACCAATTTTTCATACTTAATATTTTGAGGTTGGGTTAGCTTATATTGGATTAATAATAACATGCAAGAAACATTATTCAGATTAACTAATTGTTAAACTGTCATAATTATTATTGGCAATTGTTATTACTGAATTATTAATGGTTTGGTTAGTTGATGAATTCCATCAGATATCCTAAGCATGTACATACCTTGCTTAAGGTTTTTCAAATGGACCACCAATTTACCGCTCTCATCTGATGTGTGCAAATCTTTTTGCACCAAAGCGCCTAAATTGTTGAAAATTTCTACTGAAAAAGTCTCCCCATTAATAAAAAGCCCCTGCTCAACAAATACATCAGTACTTGCCGGCTGTGGGTAAAGATTTAAAAATTGACTACCCAACGATTTAACATCTTTCAATGCTATGACATTGCTATTTGAAAATTGTCCGTCGAAATCGACTTGCTTCAAACGATAATAAGCCACCTTATTGATAGGCTTTATATCAATAAACTGATAATTCAAAAACGAATTAGAGTTGCCTGCACCATCTATCTTACCTATTTGCGTGAAGTTTTGTGCATCTTCACTTCTTTCCAAAATAAAATAATCATTGTCTTTTTCAGATGCTGTTACCCATGATAAAACGCTCTGATTGTTGATGTATTTCCCTCTAAAATCGACGAGCTCAATTGGTAGTGGCAATGGACCCATTGGAGAAATATTGCTAACCAACGACCATACTCTGTTTAATGATGGGTTCGGAATTACAACCGCATTTGAAACATTATAACCTACAACAGGCAAAGCCCAAGAGCTATTGGCACCGTCCCAATATTGCGCACGAATAGAATCGGCGATATTGAAAGGGGCCGCAGGCAGTTCTGAAGGAGAAGCGTAGGTTAAAACAATAGAGTCGTTTGTTACATTCGGAGATGTAAATCCTACATACCAAAAACGATCTGCTGTTGCATCGCGGTTATCAGGACTAAGATTAGTAGATGAATTTAAATTAGATATTCCATAGGGAGCTGCCGTTGGCCAAGGCAAATTAGTAGCTGGCGTTCCATAAGTAGAAACGGTCATTGTATCTACCTGAACATTTGGACCAACCGTAAAAGCAAATGGGGTATAGTTAGCAGAACCTGATCCTTTTGCGAATGGAATTGCATATCTAGTATAGGCATTTGTAGTACCAATATTCCAACGCACTTTTGAATTGAAATTGCCGGTTTCTCCTAGAATATATCTTGCTGTTGTTGGTGAAATAGTTGTTATTCCGTTATTTAAGGGAGATAAAACATTTAATGTATTACCATTTAAATTAACTCTACCATTACTTGCTATGGATAATTGTGTTCTTACTGTAACATCAGATAAAAATTTTACTTCTGATGAATCTGTTTTTTGATATCTGAGTACGGGAAATACCTCTCCTGATGGACAAAATATAGTAGAAACTCCTGTTCTGTTAAACGTAACTGTTGGAAGGTTTACATTTTCTATAAAAGCCGAATCATGATAATTGATCCAATTACCACCAATTGACAAAGTGGAAGAAACTGTTCCATTAAATTTTGGTGCTCCTGCTACATTTGAAATTTCAAAATTGTTAAAAATAGAGTAAGCCGAAGTAGCAATTTCAGATTTTGTCCCATACCCTGAAATTTTCAAATTCCCATAGTAGCCTGATGAGACATTCGTCGTTAAAATTACAGGAACATTTTGATTCCCCTTACCTGAAAATTCAGTAAAACTTCCAGCCTGAATGTCATACGTATTAGCCACATAATTTAAAGCTGTTGAGAATCCAGGCAAACCAAAAACTTCAAATTTACCTCCTGTTGCTACTCTAAACGTATGCTTTGCTGTTCCACTTGCTGAGGTTAAAACATTTCCAACTTTTAAAAGTCCACCATTATTCACCGTCCAAGTAACAGATGAATCAGCAACAGTGCTTCCATTGTTTGTTGTCAGATATAAAAATCCAGAAACCAGCATAGTGCCGTTAATTATGAAAGAACCTGCTGATGCGCCTGGCGCTGTTCCCGTAATACCATCAACTGCTGCATTCCCGTCAGATAAAAAATAAATTGTTCCACTTACAGGACCAGTATTAGGCAAACTTAATTGCATATTGTAAGTTGGCCCTGTGCCTGATACACTTACAACATATGCCCCTGGTGCAATCCCGTTTCCATAAACCCTACAATTAGCAATTGATCCTGGTACTCCGAACGTAGTTCCGAAGTATGAAGTTATAGCAGCAGTATTGGTAATTTGATTTCCACCAAACGTTAAAGTATTGGCAGCATTGGTTACTAATGGATTTTGCGATAAAGCAAAAGTTGTCAAATTAGTAACACTTGTAACAGTAGTCCCAGGTATTATACCTGCACCTGAAACCATCATACCGATTGAAATGCCTACTGTAGAAGAAGTAGTTACTGAAGTATTACCTGCTATCGTTGAGCAACTTAAATTTAGCGTTGCAGATGAACCTGTAGCCTGGCATTCGGCAGAAACTGTTGAATCCAAGGTTAGAGTGGCGCCAGCTGCAACGATTACATTGAATCGCGTTCCTGTAGATCCTGCTGCATTGTTTGCATTATTGTATATCTGCGTCTGACGGCCACCACAAAATCGCAACTTCACGTCGCGCTCTATAGATAAATTAGTAATTAAATTACTTGCATCGTTTTTACGAATCCTCGAAGCATCGAATGAACCGGAAGATCCTAGTATTCGACAATTAGCTCCGTAGATATTAAACGAAATCCCATCAAATGTAGCACCATTACCAATTGTACCATTACACATCAAGGTATCTCCATTAACGTTTACATATACGTTCACAAAGCCATTACAAAATAACTTGCCACCTGCATCCACGACTAAATCGGCACAAGGCGCTCCTGATGTGGAAACGGTAATTGTATGTCCATTAAGAATTTTAACATTATTGCTTGCATTTGGTGCAGAAGCTGCGGCAAGCCAAGCTGTGCCATTCCATGATTGCCATGTAGCTGCTGTTGACCATAACCCAGATGCAACAGACCTATAATCTCCTACTGCTTGCGAAAAACCCTTTCCGGCAATTGTCGAAAAAAAAAGAAAGAGCAATAGCAGTTTTTTCATTAAAACTTATAAGTGATTTTTATGATTCTTATTCCGCTTGACAAATGTAATCAAACCAAATTGCATCTGACTTATGAAATTGTTATTTTTAGGATAACAAAATACGACAAACTCATCGGAATTACTTGATTTTTATCTGAATGAGGGATTTTATAGGGTGAACAAGGCTATGCACCCGATGGAATTAGTCTTATTTTTATCTATTTTTAGCAAAGTTTTGTTGTTCCCTAAAAACCAATCCACGTATGTCTTTAGAAAATAAAGAGTCACAGTCGAAAAAAACAATCGTAATTGTCATTATTTCCCTCTTACTAGGGGTAAATGGTTTACTGTTATGGCAGTTTTTCAATAAGAAAACAGACTTACAACAAACAACAGTTGCTTTAAAAAATACAACTACTGAAAAAGAAACGTTAAACTCCGAACTTCAAAAAGTAAAGTTTGAATTTGATAAGTTAAATCAGGAAAATGCCGGATTACAAAATCTTCTAACCTCGAAAGACGAAGAAATTAGAGGTAAGATAGCAGAAATTCAGCGCCTTATTAACTCTGGTGATGCTGCTCAACTGAAAAAAGCAAAGGAGGAAATCGCGAATTTGAAACAACTAAGCCAAAACTATATTGCACAAATTGATTCTCTTAAAGCTGCTAATCTAGACCTATCAAACCAAAATACTTCGCTTAATCAGGATTTAACTTCTGCCAATTCAAAAGTAGGGTCGCTAACACAAGAGAACAGTTCACTATCGAATAAAGTAGCTATTGCCTCTGTTCTAAAAACGGTTAATGCAATTGCATCAGGAGTAAGATACAAAGGAAGTGGAAAAGAAATTGAAACCACAAAAGCAAAGCAAACCGATCGTATTAAAACCTGCTTTACTATTATCGAAAATCAGGTAGTAGATAAAGGTGCTAAAGATATTTACCTTCGAATTATTGGTCCTGATGGAACAATACTTTCTACCTCTAACGAAACGTTCATGTTAAAAGGACAAGCTTCCATTTATACAATTCGTCAGACTATTTTTTACGAAAACAAGAATACTAATTTGTGTATTTACTGGGAAAAAGGAAATGCATACAGCTTAGGTAAGTATACAATTGAAATTTATTGCGAAGGAAATCAAATTGGAAGTGCCGCGGTTACACTTAAATAGTTTTAGAAAAACGCCCGTAACTGCATTCCTCCAGTATGAATAATTGAAAGCCCACTTGGTTTTCTTCCATCATAATTTAACGATAGCTGCAAACTATTTCCAAGATTACGCTGGATAGACAATTGCCATTTATAGTTTTCACCAGCTTTTAATCCTTCCAGCATTTCATAAGCTAACGACGTATTTGCATCACCGTTATAACTTATGTTTAAGTAATTTACTTTTATTCCAATTACCCCTTTTTTAATTGAGCTGTATCTAAACTCTGCACTCAAATCGTTTATTACCGCGCGCTCATTATTACCTTCCACTAAACTATTTTGCTTATCGCTATTTCTATACGCAGCTAAAATTTTATACGTGCTATTGGGCTGATAAACTAGCTGTGGTACAAATGCTATACTCTCTATTTTATAATTACGATTTAAAAAAAACTCGGCTGCCGATGTTTTATCACCTGCCTCTGCGGCCAATAAAAAATTAATCTCTTTTATAATTGCTTTACGAATAGTAGTAGAGAATACTTCATTCGTTCTGCTTTCAATTCCACTGCTCAAAAACTGTTTGCTACCCGTATGCAGATAACTGAATTCCATTCCACCTTTCGGATTTAAACGATTGTAGAATAAAGTATGCTTACCTGATGTCTGATTGGCAATTAATTGATCAATTGAATAATTTGTTAAAACAGGAATGAGATAATCTACTTTGAATACATCCGCATTAATTCTGTTATCAATCTTGAATGAAGAAAGTAATACCAAGCGATTAATAAATGTTTTTCCTTTTAATGCGTTAGCAGGATTAATATTTATTGAAAAATTCAATTGATTAAAAACAACTTTCGTGTATTCATTCGTAGTGGAAAATATTCGAATGTAGTTAGCCTGATCTTTAAACTCTGCCACTTCAAATTCATTCAATTGCGGTATGCCATCACTGTTATAATCGTTCCAAGCATAAACACCTGACCCATCTGCCACTCGAATATAGGAGTAAATACGCCTAGGCTCTGAACCTGTTCCACCCTCGTAATAGGCATTTAACTGAATTGCTTTCTTCCATGCGGTAGTGCTATAATCCACTCTTCCTGAAAACGACTCATCCCCTTTAATAGTCGTGACCAATGTATCTAGAATAAATAATTTTCGATAATTTAAGGTTGTGCTTATTCGGTGATTATTTTTAATGTTAGAAAATGTAAGAGCAGCAACATCAGCAATCGTAGCCGATTTAAAACCTCCATTTATCAACCCGTCTTCATACCTACGACTTACACTGGCTTTTATTGGTGACTTGCTTGTATCGCCATGAATTAAGAAAACTTCTCCTGTTCGCCATGAAAAAGATCCTATCAATAAACTATCACTTGAAACACTTTGCAATTGATTAGTTTCTTGCTCGTAAGACAATCCCGGTGTCCATGATTTAATTTTTTTCTGAATAATATCGCGTGTTTTGAAATAATTACTGTTAAATAAATTCCCTTTTGTATTTAACTGCGATGCATCAGCTTTTATATTCCATCCATTTTTAATCAAGCCAAGATTCACGAGATGCATCAAGCCTTCGTATTGTTCATTGCGATGATAGTATTTGAAGCTGTAGGTCGATTTAAAATCTGTTTTGTGCAACAGACTCACATTGGAAAATAAGAGCAATTCATTAGATGCACTTAAGTTTGTATTCGTATTCCAGTCGCGGGTAAATTCAGCAGCCCTGTAAATTTCTATTGGAGAAAAATTAATATCTGTAAATTCTGATTGTATCTGTGTTACTAACGACCATCCGCTAATTGTATCACTTCCTATATTTCGTTTATCATCAAATTGAAATCGGAACGCATAGCCGTTGTCGTTAGTCTTATCCTTTTTTGAAAATAAATTGATGTCGTTTTTTGTAACAGCGGATTCAAAACTTACTTTTGTTTTATTCGAAAAAGCATAATCAATTCCTGCTACTGCCATTTGTCTCTTTTTCGGACTAATCAAAAGTGAATAGGGTTCATAGTCGCCTTGTTGCTCTCCATTTAATGGCGCCACCCATTGATAAACTCTTCCGTTTGCAATATTATCGAGTGCAATATAATTCCCTTTTTTAATTCCAACATTGGTAAAACCTAATCTGTAAAATGCACTATCAACTGCTGTTGAATAAACAAAAACAGAATAAATAGTGCCGTTAACATTCGTATCTCGTTTAGCGTACAGCAACTCGTTAATGTTATAAGCAACACTATCAGCATTCAAATACAAAGCATCATTTAGACTATCACCTGCATTGGCTAAAATTAATTTTTGCTCTTCTGATAAATCCTGAAGCACCGGCTGATTTTTACTATCCTGTTCCGAATAAATATTAAAATGAGTATTCAGTTTTGCGCTTCTCCAATTCACATTTCCTGTAAGCATTGAACGTGCATAATTCCTATCGCTGTACTGAAATTCTACAATAATTCTAGAGTCTTTACTAATTATTCTACGAGGAGTAAACTTAATTTCAGCGGTGTTGTAATCAATAATATAATCACGATCCTGACCACGCTCCAATAACTGTCCATCTAAAAAAACTTTTTCTGTTCCAGACAACACAATAATAAAAAACTCATTTTCGGCACCGCGTAACCGATAGGGACCTTGATTAGATTCAATTCCAGGAAATAGCTGTCGTGCAAATTTACCTCTTGATATTGCGGCAGCAGCCCCAACTTCCAATCCATGTTTTTTATTATTTACAGTAATAGCTGAATCTCGAAACTGATAACTTATTCCTTGTCCTTTTTTAACATATTTCAAAAAATAACCTTCGGGATTACGAGCATCAAAATCACCCACAATCACTTTATTCTTTTCATTACTAAGCTGAATAAATACGCGATCAAACTCCTGTAACTGTTGTGTATTACCGTCGGCTTGAATAGGAATATTATCATCTGTAATTGCAGCTACGACTTCAATACCATTTGCCAATTTACCTGATAGTTGTAAATTCAAACTACTGTTTACAATAGGATCCTGATTATTCCCAATTGATAATCCTCGCGAAATACTTCCAGCCTTGTTAAATCCTCCTAAACCAAAAATGCTTTCTTTGTTAGTCGTTGATGATTCTTTGTAAAAAGTATTTGTATTCTTTGGATCATATGAGCTGATATCATTTCGCTGTCGCTTGTAAAAGGCTTTATCAAAATTTATCGGATAAACTTTATAAACTATTTCAACCGAATCTTTTTTATTTCGAGTACTATTTTCCCAGATTAATAAAGCTCGCGTATAATCAATCGTAGCTTCATATTTTTTATCTCCTAAAAAAATCAAACTGCCCGGAACAATGCTTAGCGTATCAATTATAATTGTATCGGTATTAGTACGAATAACTTTTGATCGAATAGACGCAGACTGTTGCGCATAGCCCAAAAAACTACATAACATCAAAACAATGAATAGGAAAGGGCTTTTGCTTTTCACGATATAAAATTAACTAAACAATACGCGCAATTGTTATTTGGTTTTATTTGTTTTTAATATACATCCGTTGACAAATCAACGTATAATCTTAGTGATTTTATTATTTTTGAGAAAACTATTTTACTGTGAAAATAATAACCTATAACGTCAATGGCATACGTGCCGCTTTTACTAAAGGCTTAGCATCCTGGATACAAACTGTGAACCCTGATGTAATATTGCTTCAAGAGACAAAAGCTGAAAAAGAACAGGTGGATATGAAAGAGCTTGAAGAAATGGGGTATCATCATTTCTGGCATTCGGCGGTTAAAAAAGGATATAGCGGGGTAGCCTTGTTTTCAAAAATAAAACCTGATCATGTAGAATATGGTTCTGGTAATGCCGCTATTGATGAAGAAGGTAGAATTATAAGAGCCGACTTTGGAGATTTGTCCATAATGAGCGTTTATATTCCTTCGGGATCAAGTGGCGAAGAGCGACAAGATTTCAAAATGAATTGGCTTTCATGGTTTGACAATTACATTGCAGATTTAAAGCAACAACGACCTAAGTTGATCATTGGTGGTGATGCTAACATATGCCACAAGCCTATCGATATTCATAACCCGGTTAGCAACGCAAAATCATCAGGATTTTTACCTGAAGAACGTGAATGGATGGAAGGTTTCATCAATTCTGGATTTATCGACTCTTTTCGTCATTTTAATCAAGAGCCTCATCAATATACGTGGTGGACATTCAGAGCGGGTGCGCGAGCAAAAAATTTAGGTTGGCGTATTGATTATTTACTGGCTACCGAAAATTTAAAAGGTCATTTGGTGCGTTCGCATATTCATAGTGATGCTGTACACTCTGACCATTGCCCTGTGTTGCTAGAGATAAAACACTAAGGTGCTACTTTCTTAGAAATCGTTGTATTAACTTTTTTGTACTGCTTCCAATTTGCAAAATCCAGTCTTGAGAGTGCATAAATTACGTCCATTTATAAGTCAATTGTTTTAACATTACAGTGTTGAATATTCCATTTTATAGTATAGAATTGCACCTTCATGCTCCGTACTTTAGTACTTCTAACTCACAACAATGAAAAAATTAATCCCTTTCTTCTTAATTATCGCAATTACAGCCGTTTCATGTGTTCCATCTCGATTACATAACGAGCTAAAAGCGCAAAAAAACAAGAGTACTTTAGAAAATGATTCTCTTAAAGCAGCGAACTTAAACTTAACTACTCGCAATAACGAGCTTTCATACCAAAATGAAACGAATAGTGGTTTAGTAGCTAAATTTGAAAGAGAGCGTGCAGCATTAGAAAATAAAATTGCAGAATTGCGTAAAGAAAAAGAAGAAGTAAGTTTAAAATACGATCAGCTTTTAAAAGAAGGATCATTGGCGACTACAAATACTGAAGCCAATAAAAAGCTGATTCGTGATTTGCAAAAAACAAAAGAAGATTTGCAAAAACGCGAAGATGAAATTGCGAAAAAAGAAAAAGAGCTTAAGCAAAAAGCGCTTGACTTAGAAATATTAAGCAAAGAGTTAGATGTTAAAAACAGTCGTGTAGAAGAATTAGAAAAATTAATTGCTTCAAAAGACTCAACAGCTCAGGCATTAAAAAATTCGGTTGCCAATGCACTAATTGGATTTACAGACAAAGGTTTAACGGTTGAACTTCGCAACGGAAAAGTATATGTGATGTTAGAAGAACGACTTTTATTTGCAACTGGAAGTACTGTAGTAGATGTTAAAGGCGTTGATGCATTAAAAGCTTTAGCGAAAGTGTTAGAATCTGATATTTCGAATGATATTTTAATTGAAGGACACACCGATAATGTTCCGATGAAAGGCACAGGAGAAATTAAAGACAACTGGGATTTAAGTGTGATGAGAGCAACATCTGTTGTGAAAATCATTACTTCAAATTCGAATATTAGTCCTGACCGTTTAACTGCTGCAGGTAAAGGAGAATTTAATCCTTTAGATAATTCCAATACTGTTGATGGCAGAAAGAAAAATCGCCGTATTGAAGTGGTAATTACTCCTAAACTCGACGAAATTTTTAAAGTTCTCGAAAAGAACTAATCTACTTATCATCTATGTTAGCACCACTTAGAAGTTTATTATCGTCTTATCGATTACTTTTAAGTGGTTTTTTTATTTTTTTGTTTTTCAATGCCAACGCTCAAGATCCTGTTGTTGCCTACCGAGATATCAGAGGCTATTTATTTGTTTTCGAAAACGGAGGTCCGCGTACGTTAGACACAAGACCTGTAAGAGAATTTCGCTCAGCAGGTCCTTATGTTGGATTTGTTAACTCAGCTAACAACTTAATTGTTTATTACAACGGACAGCTTACTGATTTAGGAGATGTTACTAATACAAAATTTGATGTCAATTATTCATTTCTGATTTATAAGAGAGATAATGTACTAGCTGTATTTGAAAAAGGTAATTTAACACGACTCAGTTATTTTATCAGAGACTATAAAATAGCAGAAGGGTTAATTGTTTTTCGAGAAACGATTGCTGATGTACTTAAAGTTTATCGTGATGGTAAAATACAGGAGCTGGAAACTACGCTTGTAGGTAAACTAGGAAATTATGCTGCAGGTAAAAACACCGTTGCTTTTACCAATAGAAACGGGTATTTAAAAATTTATGATTCAGGCGACTTATTTGAAATTGATAATAACGGAACAACCGATTTTGCCTGTGGGAAAAATATTGTTGCTTATACAGACGGCGCTAACTTCTCTTTTAAAGTATATTACTTAGGTAAGATTGTTACACTGGAAGAATTAAAAGCTCAATCATTCAAAGTTGGTGATGATATTGCAGCATATGTAACCGATGAAAATTACTTTAAAGTTTATACTAATGGAAAACTCTTAAAGCTTGAATCGTATGCTCCCGATTTTTATGAAGTTAAAGACCAGTGCGTGGTATTCTATATTAATAATAAATTTCAAGCGCTTGTAAATGGGGTGCGTTACGACCTAGAGAACTTTGAACCTCTGAGCTATAAGATTAGTCAGAATAGCATTGCATGGGTTGATCAAAACCAACGCTTGCATTTATTTTCGAATGGAAAATCTGTTATTGCGACTACAGAACTTTTTACATCTTATGACTTGAACAATTCAATATTGTCTTTTAATAGTCCTGAAAATATTACAGCCATTTATTACCAAGGTAAAATCTATCGCTAAAATGAAATATAAAATTCAACTTCTGCTAATAGCATGTGTGTTATTTTCATCTAACAACTATGCACAAATTGGATTTGCTCCACTAAGTAATGTTGATCAGTACACCTACGAAAAGGGATTATATTCTACTTCGAGCGAAGCACATACATCATTTAAACCCTACTTGCTAAAAGATTTAAAAACAATTCCGTTTTATGATTCATTGCAAAATCCTGTAATGCCCAATAAACCATTTTATAAAACACTGGTTGGAAGAAAAATTTTCAAAGAGCATTTACTTGAAGTTCGTGAGGATGATTACCATTTATATTTTGATGCGTTAATGGACTTATCAGGAGGTAGCGATAGTTATACTGATAATAATTTTAAAAATAATACACGCGGTGCAGGTATTGGTGGTAGTGTTGGTAAACGATTTTCCTTCAATGCTACGTTTTATGAAAATCAAAGCACTTTCCCATACTACATCGATTCAACCATTAAGTTAACACGTGTTGTACCAGGAACAGGAAGAGTAAAAGGAACAGGGCCCTACGATTTTGCATGGGCAACAGGAAGTTTAACCTATGAACTCAACAAACATTTTACTTTTCAATTTGGTAACGACAAAAATTTTATTGGCGATGGTTACCGTTCTCTTTTATTATCTGATAATGCATTTAATTATCCGCATGTAAAAATTATTACAGACATCTGGAAAATCAGATACGTGAACATCTTTGCTGAAATGCAGGATATCACAAGAAAAGACTTTCAGGATAATGAACCTTTTATTCGTAAATACGCGTCGATGCATTATCTCGATTTAAATATTGGTAAACGTGCATCGATTGGTGTTTTCGAGAGCGTGGTTTGGCATAGCGACTCTACTGGCATTCGTGGATTTGATATTGGCTACATGAATCCGTTTATCTTTTTCAGACCTGTTGAGTTTTCAATCGGCTCACCTGATAATGTATTGATGGGCTTTAATGTAAAATATAAAATCACGAATAAAACAACGGCCTACGCACAATTGCTACTCGACGAATTTTTAATCAAAGAAGTGAGAGCTGGTAAAGGCTGGTGGGGAAATAAACAAGGATGGCAGTTAGGAGTTAAGTCGTTTGATTTATTTGGTGTGAAAAATCTTTACGGGCAACTTGAATACAATGCCGTGCGACCATTTACGTATCAACATCGCGATGCATTAGGAAACTACGGACATTACGGACAATCATTAGCACATCCAATGGGAGCTAACTTTTATGAGGTTGTTGGAATTGGTAACTATCGATACAAGCGCTGGAGTTTTGAAGGGAAAGTAAATTACTACGTAGCAGGATTAGATAGCGGTGGTTATAACTTCGGACAAAATGTTTTTCTTCCGTATGTAACACGTGCTAACGAATATGGTAATGAAATCGGACAAGGAGAGAAACATACCATCAGTATCCTAACGATGGGTATATACTATGAATTTAATCCGATAACGCGTTTATCAGGATTTATTGAAGCAACTAATCGAAACGATAAGAGCGACAAAGGAACTATTTCAGAAATGATTATTCAGGCAGGTATTAAAACACGTTTGTTTAATCGCTATTATGATTTTTAAATTTCAATAATTTGAGTCAGATAAAAAAACTGGCAGGTCAAACTGCTATTTATGGTTTAAGCAGTATCATTGGGCGTTTGCTCAATTATTTGCTCGTGCCATTATACACGCGCATATTTGATCCAGCAGCTTACGGAGTAGTGTCTGAATTTTACGCTTACGTTACCTTCTTAATTGTACTTTATACATACGGAATGGAAACTGCTTATTTTCATTTTTCATCGAAGAAAGAAACTAGTTTAAATGTCTATTCAAATAGTTTAAGTACGCTTACGTTTTCATCTGTTATCCTTTCAAGTATTCTGATTTTATTTTCGCAATCAATTGCAACAACTTTAGGATATGAAGCACATTCCGAATATATTGTTTGGTTTGCGTTGATACTTGCGTTTGATGCGATTACAGCATTACCATTTGCAAAGCTTCGTCAAGAAAATAGAGCTAAGCGATTCGCACTAATTAAAATCGTAAACATCAGTTCTAATATTGGATTAAATTTATTTTTCCTCGCTTTATTACCACAAATTACAAATAATAATTCGTTAAGTGTTTTATACAATCCTGCGATTGGTGTAGGCTATGTGTTTATTGCTAATTTGATTTCCAGTTTTATTACCTTATTATTTTTTACGAGTGATTTCCGACAAATAAAATTTAGCATTGACAAAGCCCTCGTAAAAGAAATGCTCGTATATGCATTCCCGTTATTGATTGCAGGATTTGCTGGAATGATTAACGAAACGCTTGATCGTGCTATTTTAAAATACCTGGTAACAGATAAATCGACAGCACTACATCAGTTAGGTGTTTATAGCGCTTGTTACAAGTTAAGTATCATCATGACGCTTTTCGTACAGACGTACCGTTATGCAGCGGAGCCATTTTTCTTTTCACAGCAATCGAAGAAAAACAACAAAGAGCTATATGCAACTATCATGAATTACTTTGTATTTGTTTGTAGCTTGATTTTTTTAGGGGTTATGCTATTTATGAATATTGCTAAATATTTTATTGGCGAAAAATTTCACGAAGGATTACAGGTTGTTCCTATTTTATTATTCGCGAATTTGTTTTTAGGAGTTTATTTGAATTTAAGTATGTGGTATAAGCTATCTGGAAAAACAAAATACGGTGCTTGGTTTTCAATCGTAGGTGCAATCATTACAATCGTTTTAAACTTTTTACTGATTCCGAAGATGGGTTACATAGGTGCTGCATGGGCAACGTTTATTTGCTATGGAGCCATTATGGTTATTTCTTATATCTACGGACAAAAACACTATGCTATTCCTTATAGCATTAAGATATGTACTTCCATTGTTTTGTTAAGCGTGATATTATGGCAAGTGAGTAGTTATCTTTTAATGACATTAAATTCAGGAGTGGTCATGTCGTTTTTAATTAAGATGACAGCCATATCCATCTTTACCATGTTATCGTGGTTGCTATTAAAACCATCCTCCACAGTTAAATTAGTTGACGAGCAATGATTATTACAAAAGATTTTGAAGCGGTATCCTCTTTTGAAGAATTTACAATAACGCACAAAATTATTTTATTCGACTTTTATGCCGACTGGTGCGAGCCCTGTAAAATGTTGGATGAAATATTAAAGGAAGTCGATAAGGATTTAACGGCTGAACTATTAATCTGCAAAATCGACATCGATAAAAATCCTGCTTTGCAAAAGCACTTTGCAATAATGAGTGTTCCAACCTTAATGATTTATAAGGATTCCACGATGAGTTGGAGAATGCCTGGTTTTGAATTAGCACAGGATTTAAAGAAGCGTATTGAAGGATTTTTAATTTAAGCTACAACTATCCTAAAATAAGAAAGCCCCGAAATTCGGGGCTTTCTAGTATTGCTGTTGACCGACAAGGATTCGAACCTTGAAAGGCAGAATCAAAATCTGCAGTGTTGCCATTACACCATCGGTCAATCAACTTTCGCGGGGCAAATTTACACCTTTTACTCTTAAATAAAAAGTGTTTTGTTAATTAACCACTCACTAAAACTTTTAATTTGGTACCAACCTTCAACTGCGACGACCTTAAATTATTGATATTCTTAATCATTTCGATCGTAACACCGTTGTATCTCTTAGCAATATTCCACAAAGTATCTCCTGGTTGAACCAAATGATAGACGTATTTTGGTTGTTTTACCTGATTTGTTGTGTTCGTATTTGAATTATCAGTGATAGTTGTATCTGCTTGAGTTACCACATTTGCAGACTTTGAACCTGTTTCATTAGCAACAGACGAATTGGGTTTATTGTTAGCCTGATTGTTATTATTCTCAATAGGGACTTTTACTTTAACCGTAGCGTTTACAGAAAGTTTTTGCCCTTTTAACAACTTATTTGATTTAAGTCGATTGATTCGTTTTAACTCAGCTGTCGACATATTATAAATTGCAGCCACCGATGCTACCGACTCATTCTTACGCACAATATGCGTTTTTACAACCTTCTTATCGACAAACTTATATTGCGTTTTTACCTCTGGCTGTTCAGCCGTATTCACACCTGATGAATCTGTTTGTTGAGCAACTGCAGTAGTATCTGTTGAAGAAGTATCACGCACAACTACTCTCGCAACCACAGGCATTACAGGCTTTGGTGCCGGAGTAGATAATGCTAATATCTGCTCTTCTTTGGCCATGTATAATGCAATTTTATTAGTCGGTAAACGAAGCGTATAGCGTTCTTCTGTATCAGGAATATAGTTCTTCTTGTAAATAGGATTCAAGAATGAAATAACATCTAAGGGTAAGTCGATTTGATTAGCAAGCACATTAAAGTTCACCTGCTTGGTTACATTAATTGTATCCACCTGAAAGTAAGAATAAGCAGGAGTAATCGGGTATAAATTATGCTCACGCGAATAATTCATTACATAGGTAACAGCAATAAAAGCCGGTACATAACTTCTTGTTTCTGCTGGCAAATACTGCATAATTTCCCAGAAGTTCTTTTTACCTCCTGAACGCTTTATTGCTTTATTAACGTTGCCAGCACCACAGTTGTATGAAGCAATTACCAATAACCAATCCCCATAAATCGAATACATGTCTTTGAAGTACTTACAAGCTGCATACGTTGATTTTACTGGATCACGACGATCATCTGTAAATGAATTAACCTTTAAATCATAGATGATTCCTGTTGAATACATAAACTGCCATAGACCAGTTGCTCCTACTCGGGAAACTGCTACGGGATTAAGTGCTGATTCAATGATTGATAAATACTTAAACTCTAAAGGCAATCCTTCTTTATCTAATACCTCTTCGTACATTGGAAAATAAAGATTAGATAAACCCATTACACGTTGCGTTAATGCTCTTCTTTTATATGCATATAAGTCTATAAAATCCTTTACATATCGGTTATACGAAAGTGGAATTGGACAAGAAATTTTAGACATTCTGGCGATGTATTCCTCTTCAGAAAAATAAGGGATAACACCTGTATTGGCCATGCTTGCATTAAAGCAATTAGCATCTAAGCAATTGAATCTAACGACGTGATTTAAAGTAACTAAACTATCCAGCATACTTGAAATAGCTGTGATGTTTTGTGTAGAATCGCTAACCTGTGCAACCGAAGATTTTGTACCCATCAGGGAAAAGAAAAAAATCAAGAAAATTTTACTTAATTTTTTTAATGAGTTCATTCGCTTTAGCTTATATTTTGGGTTAGACGATTAATTGTGGAAGACATTTGAAGTAATTAACAAGTTAACGCAACTACTTATTTTTATTGTGTAACAAAAAGCATTTGATTGTCAATTTGTTATAAGCACATTAAAAATGTGTCAGTCACAAATTTAGAGAAAAAGATTAAAAAATGGTGAATAAAGTATGAAGAGCTTTATTCGGCTATTTTAACGGAGTCTTGTTGAGACCTAAAAAAGAGCTTCAAAAAGTAAGGCGATAAACAAAAAACAACCGCCATTCCTAAAAGAATGTAAAGTAAAACCAAGCTTGAAATATTACGAAGTAACATTGCAGTAGTAATAAAGGCAATGTTTATCACATATAATGTTAATGTTGCTTCTCTGTGTGTCATTCCCAAATCCAGCAAATTATGATGAATGTGATTTCTATCGGCTTCAAATGGTGATTTTCCATTCAAAATTCTGACTAAGAAAATTCTAAAGGTATCAACCAAGGGAATAATCAAAATAGCAATGGCCATAGCTGGACTAGATCGGAAAGGAAATTCAAACGGCAATGATTCGAAACTTAGTCCAATAAACTTAATAGCAAGCACTGATAAAATCAAACCTACAACAAGCGAACCTGTATCGCCCATAAAGATTGAAGCAGGATTAAAGTTATAAATCAAGAATGCAATTAACGAACTGAATAACGCGAATGATAAAATACAAAGTCCAATATTGCCATAGTTATAAAACCATAATCCAAACGTAAACGATGCAATTGCACCCACACCACCAGCTAATCCATCAATACCATCAATTAAATTATAGGCATTAATAATCGTAAGTATTGTAAAGATTGAAAGACCAGCGCTAAACCAATATGGAATCTGATAAATCCCAAATATTCCACATAAACTAGTGACTCTGATGTTGGCAAAAAAGACAATTATAATAGCCGCTAATACCTGACCAATTAATTTTTTATGTGCTGTCAATTCAAACAAGTCATCTTTTATTCCTATAAAAAACATGACAATAATTGCAGCGATGATATACTGAGAAACACTGGTTTCTAATGTTGCTGAACAGAATGTATAAGAGAAAACAGTCCCTGCAAATATGGCCAAACCACCTAACGTAGGGATGTTTTGTGCATGTTGTTTTCTTTCTGTAGGCTCATCAAATAACCCTTTCAACACCGATACCCTGATAATTGCCGGAATAGCAAAAAAGGTGATGATGAAGGCGATTGACGAAGAAAGTAGAATTATAAACATACTGTTATCTAATAGACACGAAGGTATTTAATTGAAATCTGAAATGCTCTTAATTTTTGTCAAATCATGATAATACTTGGTGAAATATCATATTTTAACAAGAAAGCATTGTACCCTGGTGTAAAAAAATAGTTTCAGAAATTGCCACTAAATATCTAATCTAACAGAAAATTAGGTTAATTGCCTTTAAATTCTGCCTTACGTTTTCCTAAAAAAGCTTCGGTTCCTTCTTTAAAATCATTCGTCACGAAACAAGCTCCAAATCGCTCGATTTCCGTTGTATATCCATTGCTCTCTTTATCATAACAAGCATTCACCGTTTTCACAATCTCGCCAATAGCTAATGGCGCCATATCAATAATCTTATTCAAAATCTCTTCGCACTTTGCAATCAGATTATCTTGCGGCACCACATGATTCACTAAACCTAATCGGTGTGCTTCATTCGCATCAATCACATCGGCTGTCATTAATAATTCCATTGCCTTGCTCTTGCCAATCAACATTGGTAAACGTTGTGTTCCTCCGTATCCTGGTATCAAACCTAACTTCACTTCGGGCTGACCAAATTTTGCATTTTCTGCGGCTACGCGCATATGACAAGCCATTGCTAATTCACATCCACCACCTAAAGCAAATCCGTTAACAGCTGCAATCACTGGTTTCGCACATGCTTCAATCGAATTAAAAACTGCATGTCCGTGAGCAGATAATGCTTTACCTTCTTCCAACGAATAAGCCGCGAACTCGCTGATATCAGCACCAGCCACAAATGCTTTTGTTCCTGCGCCTGTTAAAATAATTCCTCCAACACTATTATCAGTTGAAGCAGCATTTATAGCTACACCAATTTCTGCAATTGTATTTTTATTTAATGCATTTAATTTATCAGGGCGATTAACCGTAACAATTAAAATTTTTCCTTTTTGTTCTGTTGTAATATTCTGATACATAAAAATTATCTTCTGTTTTTATTTACCCAATCGGTGATGTAATTAATAATCGTTTTTGTGTCGGTGCCCGGCGCAAATAATTCTCCGCAGCCCATATCCGCCAGTTTTTTCATATCTGCATCGGGAATAATTCCACCTCCTGTTAACAATACATCGGTCAGCGATTTCTCTTTCATCAAATTTAAAATCTTTGGAAAGACAGTCATGTGCGCGCCTGATAAAATGCTAACTCCAATCACATCTACATCTTCTTGCAAGGCTGCATTCACTACCATTTCTGGCGTCTGACGAAGTCCGGTATAAATGACTTCCATTCCTGCATCACGTAAAAAAGAAGCAATCACTTTTGCCCCACGATCGTGACCGTCTAATCCTACTTTTGCTATTAATACTCGAATAGGTCTGTTCATTGTACAAAAATGATAAATTAATTCATACAACACGAATTAAAAAACAAAGAGGAGCAAAAATTTGCTCCTCCTGACCTGAAATACTTATACTGCTATTGACCGCTCATCTATTTTTACTCCCGCATCATTTTCAATTACAATTTTATAATCACCTGTTGCAATATCCGATAGATTAATATTCAACGGAATTGTACATTGCCCTGCTGGCTGATTTAAAAATGCAGAAATGGTTTTTACCGATTTGCCTTCGCTGTTATACAACTTAACCTGAACGTTAGTAGGCTTTGTTAACACCACTTGCATATCGCCCTGTATTAATGTTGGAACATTAGAAAAATCTAAATCATTACCAGTTTGCGATGGCGCATAATGTTTTTGATACCAAGGGAACTCTGCATTTTCATTATCGCAAATACGTTTTAACAATTCTTTCTCGTTGTCAGAATACACTATGATAGAATTTAAACTATGTCCGTTGGTATAATGCCAAACTACCTGTTGCGCTAAGGAGTTGTTGTTGATTCGTAAATTATTTAAATCGGTTAATGCCTGTACTAAAAGTTGCGGACCCATACTTGTTCTTCCAAATCGAGTGTCGTGCATAGGACTCTTAGCGCTACTGTTTCCGCAACGTGCGTAAATCATTACTTCATCTTGTGCGTGTGGTGCTAGTGCAATTATTGAAGGACGCGTAACAACATACGGCTGTATGTCCTGCGTTGCATAAAATATTCGGCCTGCCTCTAGTTGAACATTAACCGGATTATTTGAGTTGTTGTTTATCTCCAACTCCATAGATCGATTAGCTGCATAATCTGTACTCACCTGATAAGAAATAAGTCCGCGTTTAATTGCATCTTCAAAGGTTACCATTGTGGATCCGAAGGAAGCAGTAGTGATCATCCACCCAGTCATCACTACCATAAGCTTAATTTTGTTTCTCATAGTTTTATTTATTTGATAAGTTTTGTTTTTCAATAAGGTCGTTACGACTAATTTTTAAATTCATGCTTTCGCCTCTGTCAAATCCGTTTCGCAAATCGATATGCGCACCAATCAGATTTTTTTTAAGTCCGTAATGCTTTCCTTCTTTATCGATAATTTCTACATCAATAAATCCTGCGAACTGCAAATCAGAAACAGGAATATTTATTTTTGATTGTGGCTTTTCATATAAAGCATTGTAAGCTGTTGAAGGATTTTTTTGTGCAACACTAACTGTTAAAATTTTACAACCTGATGGTGCAATTATGTTTAGTCCGCTGTTTAACTTTTCATCAGGAGAAAAGAAGCCATATACACCAGGGCAATTGATTGTAGTGTAATAGGCGCCATTCTTTTTATTCCGATCGATGCGAAATTTAGGAGACGATTCTTTCACCCAGCGTTTCTTTTGAATATCCCAGCGGTACCATAGCAGATTTTTAAATTCCATTTTTGAATCTGCGTTCAGCTTTACTTCTACCGGATTATCCAAACATCTTTTTCCATCGATGGTGAGTTCACAAATGCTGACGGCATTGATGATTTTATTTTTATCATCTAACGTAGAGTATTTAGCGCTCCATTCATCAAAAGATAAAATTCGCAAATCGGAAGTTTCTTGTGGGGTTTGTGAAATAGCAACCTTGCATATTAAAAAGCAAACCATAATTATTAATGCTCTTGTTTTCATATTACTTAATTTGTTTAAGGGTTACTGTTTTTTCATTATCGAAATCATCATAGACCTGATATCCTTTTGCAGGAAAATTCACTTTTAATCCGTGAACAACACCATAATTTTTTGATGATGTTTTAATTTTAAATTGATGTCCTACCATATGCTCCCAGTCTTGCACGCCAGAATATTTTATTTTTCCATTTTCATCAATAATTGAATACTGCACCGTCATATCGTCTGTTAATTTTGGAAGAAGAAATAACATTGCAGTACCACCGTTAACAGGAGTTCCTTCCCAATTACAATACACACTTTTTTGTATCGTTGCTGATGTAAATGCTGTCCCTTTTGGTGCGCGGATTAACAAAGCGTTTTTATTTTGATCGAGTGCCATGATACGATAATATCCTGAAGTTGAAACTGGACAACATAAATACGATTGTCTTTCGTTAATTGCTTTTCTCGGATATTTAAATTGTGCGGGTAGCCACATCCTTGAGTTGGCATCAAAATATTCCATGGTAAGCAACTTGGCCGACATAGTAGATTTATATGGAATTAATACTTCATCCATGATAGTATCATTCGCCAGTTTATCGATTTTGAAAAAGGCAATAATGCTGGATGCATCTACGGTATTGTATTTTTCCAATGTCTCGCTGAATTTCTCGTTATTGTTATAAGGATCGATTGAACGAACAGCTGGCACTCCAGATTTTAGCAGGTAATCACAAATTCTGTATTTCAATGAATAGCCATTTTCTAATTTAATCAGTGTATCCTTGGCACAAAGAGGATCGGGATTATAGACTAATGTAGTTGGATTCTTTTTCTCAACTCCGCTTGCTTTATAATAAACGAGTACTTGTCCGCTTATAATTACTTTCCCTGCGGGATTATTAGTTATTGCTGTTTGCTCCATAGCTATTCTTGATGGAGGAATCCCTTCGGCTAATAATAAATAGCCCAATTTATCAGCACATTTTTTATCTCTCTCATCGGAATAGACCACCGTTACAAAATCGGCAGCAAACATATCATTGGATGCAGCTCGAATGTCAGCAATCGCATTGGTATCGAGGATTTCGGGTTTACGTCCTACATCGACCAGGATATTTTTATAGACTTTGGTGGTATCGCTCGCATTACTCTTGAACGATAAAATACTCAATGCTCCCAGCATGAATAGTACTGCATTAACTTTTATTTGTCGTTTCATACAATATAAGTTTAAAGGTTAGACAAATTTTTCAGGCAGTAAATTTTCAGTCCATGCAGTGGATAATTTTTATAAACAGTAAATAAATTTTATTGAGTTAATGTGGTTAACGAAATATTAACGCAAACCTTTATTTATATATTGTGTTTGATTCGGTTTCATTCATCAATATTAGTTTGCCGAGCGGAGTCGAGGTAAACTTTTCGATAGCGCTTACTTCGACTTCGCTCAGTAAGCTAGAACCCTGTTTGACTTTCATCGGGTTTAAAGGGCGAGTCTTGTTGATGTAGCTTTATTGCTTTTTTCGACACATAATATCCAACAATCAATGATGCCAATGCGCCTCCATAAATACCAAAGTTATCTCCATTAAAAATAAAGAAATCATAGAGTCCGTGTAATACAGAAGCGGCTATCAAACCGATAGTGCCAAATCCTCTTTTATCAAAATGCTTTTGTATTCCTAGAAAATATCCGATGATAACAGCAAAAAATGCATGTGCTGGTACAGCTGTAAACATCCGAAGAAAAGCGACCGTCATACCATTTTGCATTACATACATGATATTTTCTGCTGTGGCAAATCCCATACTTACCATTACTGAATAGGTGATTCCATCAAACGGTTCATTGAAATGTTCCGAACGATAAGCGAATCGTCGAGTGAAAAAATATTTCGAGCCTTCTTCCATCAAACCAATTCCAACAATACATGCTATTAGTCCTTCGAGGATATTAGTTGATGAAGATGATAATCCTGTTTCTTTAAATATTAATTCCAGAATAATTGCAGGAATTATACTAGCTACTCCTAAAAAGAACGATTTAATGATTAACGATAATGGTTCACGATCGTATTTATCTTGCCAGAAAACATAATAAGCGATGGCTAAACCTGGTGCGATGGCTAAACCTAAAAGCGTTAAATAATGATTCATTGTAAATCGGATTTTATTTTCTTGTTCATGAACCGATGTGCCTTATCCACTACAATTGCGTAACTCTTGCCTTCGAAAAAAACATTTTCTTCTTGCTGGTGTTTATCATCGATTGCTAATGTAAAAAGTCCATCATCATCCATTGTTAATGTAATTGCATACTTTAGCAAAATCTGCTTTAGCTTCGTGGTATTTCGCATGACTAAAAATAATAATTAATATAACATACAATCACCATGAAAAATATTTTTATCTCGGGTATCTCCGGATTTATCGGAACACATATTACTATTGAAGGATTACGCAGAGGATATCATATTACAGGAACTACGCGTTCTCAAAAGAAAGAAAAAGAGGTTAAGAAAATAATTGCCAATACACTTGGTGAAGAAGCTTTAAAATCGTTGACTGTTTTTCATTGCGACTTAAACTCACCTAACGGTTGGGCAGAGGCGATGAAAGGTTGTGATGCTGTATTACATGTGGCTTCTCCTTTTCCAATGGGATTACCCAAGCATGAAAATGATTTGATTCATCCTGCTCGCAATGGAGTAAAGCATGTGTTTGAAGCAGCGTTAGAAAATAAAATTTATCGTATTGTACAAACATCTTCTATTGCGGCAATCATGTACGGACATGAACCTGGCAAGACGCATTTTACAGAGGAAGATTTTACAAATATTAATGGTACCATGATTTCTCCTTACACAAAAAGCAAGGCGTTGGCGGAGCAAGATGTCTGGAATTACGCCAAGCAACATTCTGAATTAAAAGTTAGTGTAATCAATCCTGGATTTGTTTTAGGTCCGTTGTTAAATAAAGAAATTGGTACCAGCGGAGATGTGATTTTAAAACTGATGAAAGGTGAATTTCCAGGCGTACCTAAGTTAGGCTTTCCTATAGTAGATGTACGTGATGTTGCAGCGGCGCATTACAATGCAATAGAAAACGATTCAAGTATTGGTGAACGTTATGCAGTAGTTTCTGAATCTTTTTGGTTTAAAGAATTAGCGCAAGCTATTCTGGATGCTTATCCAACGTACAATAAAAAAGTAAAGGCACGTGAATTACCCAATTGGTTTTTGAAAATTTTCTCAATGTTTGATAAGCCTACACGCATGATCATTGATGAACTAGGATTTTGCGCAATCATCAGCAACGATAAATTAAAACGTGATTTGAAGATTAATCCTATCTCTGCTAAAGATGCCATTCAAGCTACTGCAAAGTCGTTGGTTGATTTAAAACTTGTTTAAGTTTCTTGCTCATCAAAAAAATTACCTTTGCAAAAAATTTAAATGATGAGTTGTGAACTATGTGGTTCATCGGAGAACCTGACCCAATATGCTATTGCACCAGAAGGAGCTAAATCAATTACTGTTTGTGATAAGTGCAGCAAACAAATTGAGAAGAAAGAAGAGTTAGATGCTAATCACTGGACCTGCTTAAAAGACAGCATGTGGAGTGAGAATCCAAATGTGCAAGTAGTTGCTTGGAGAATGTTGAATCGTTTGAAAAACGAAACATGGGCAGCAGATGCAATTGATATGATGTATCTGGATGAAGACGCATTAGCATGGGCGCAAGCAACGAACGATCATTTAGAAAGTGATGGCAACGATATGCATCGCGATTGTAACGGAGCTATTTTGTTAGCAGGTGATTCAGTAACGTTGATTAAATCGTTGGATGTAAAAGGATCATCGGTACAAGCTAAAATTGGAACGCCGGTTCGTAATATCAAATTAGTTCACGATAACACGGAGCAGATAGAAGGAAAAATTGACGGACAACAGATTGTTATTCTGACGAAGTACGTAAAGAAATCGTAGAGTTACGCTTTTGCTGCTTTACGATTAACGTTCATGTTTGATAAACGGTACATTGTCATTGCTGCGCGACTACTTCCAGCGTTAAAAGAGAATAACTGTTTTACTTTTCTGAAAATTGCTTTTATAGAATCCATATCTGTAATGTAAAACTGGTTAGTTAAAACGATTTGATACTGTTTAATTGCTTTTGTAAATAAACGCGCAACAACACCTTTTAACAAGCAATTCGAACTGAATAGGTAAAATAAGGGGTTGAACGGGAATGTTTTTTGCATCAATTTCTATGAATGACACATTAGTCTTTTTGTGAATAGCTTCATCCAAGTACTTACCTTGAAAATTTAATAGTACTACCTATGAAAATATTATTCAAACACTATTATAGGTTTATTGAATGACCGCCAATAATTTTATTTGGATGTTATAAAAATCAACTCCCTTAATAACCTTCTTTCCAATACTAAGGTGTAACAAAATCATAGTTAACATTTTCTCCCATTAGAACAGGCTGCTTCGACCATGTTTCAAGTCCGTTTCGTGTACGAATTGAGATATAATAACTATTGCCTGCTGCTATTGCAGGAAATGAAGCAGATGCATTTCCATCGATATCTAATAAAGCCGTGGTTGAATGAATCGTATTGTAAGGACTATTTACTGCGTGAAGTTCAACGATGATAGAATCACAAGCTGTAGGACTATTATGTAGTTCATTGTTGTATAGAATAGGTTCCATTCGCCCTGAGCTATTCATAAATCCTTCAATAAATGCATGTAGATTAAGTACAGATTGATCAATGCAAAGATTAACAATGATAGCTACAGATTGGGTAACACCACAACCGTTAGCATCAACGGCGGTAACCTGATAACTCTGACTATTTGTTGGCCATACTAACGGGTTAGCAATTGAAGAATTATTAATTGCAGTTGTTGGCATCCAGCTATAAGTGAAGTTTGTGAAAGGAGTAAACCGTACTGCATTATTAGTGATACCAAAAACAGCTGCATTTCTTCCCGTTGGCACTACACCTGCCGAACCATTACTATTCTCGATGCCCTGTGTTGTTGCTTCTCCAGGAACAGATGTTATAACCTCGCTATGAATTTCAATAACATTTGAGCTTTCAAACAGAATAATTTGTCCACGCATTGGATAGGCAGTACCGTTATAATGATACGTATTATATCGAACAATTAATTTACGATTTGGAGCAGTACCAGTAGTAAAATAACTAACCACCGATGAATTAGCTCCTGGATTTAAATCGTTCCATGCAAAAGCAATCAGGTTATCAGGACTACCAACACTTGGGATTAAACTACCTGTACAGCAACCATTCGCCATGTTCGCATTAAACCCAATAAATCCATTGGAAGAAACATAGAAGTTGGTATAAAGATTCCCGTAAAAGTTAAAAGTAAAACCAATTGGTCGCGCAGTACTCACTGCTTCATCAGTCAAAGAAATAGATGTTCCGCTGCCTGTAATAGGAGCATACGTAATTGTCGAAAAATTATATCCAGAAATAGCATTTGAGTTCGTAATTGTAGCCGCTAACTGTAATGTGTCGCCAGAGCAAATAGTATCAGGACTTGCAGTAACCGAAACATTAAACGATGTAATTGTAATATAATTCGAAAGTAATAGTGAGTCGCTACCAAGCGTATTAGTAACAACTAATTTAACAGCATACAATCCTGGCTGTGAATATACATGCGTTGGATTCTGTTGTGTTGAAGTAGTACCATCGCCAAAATTCCACAACCACGACTGCGGAATATCTATAGATAGATCATTAAACTTCACTGATCCAGGACAAAGAGCCGTTGTTTGTGTTGCATTGAAATTTGCAATTGGTGGAGCTGTAGGATCATTACAAAATGGAGGATACGTAAAATCAACCACCTCGTCACCTACTACGTTAGAGCTTCCTTGCGTAGCAAAGTATCCCATTCCACGACGTGCAAACGCTTCCCATATTTGACAACGATGAGCGCCACTATAAAGAATATCGTCGGCCAGTAAAATTGCATCTCTAGCATCGATGTAACCAGGACTACATGGCTGTAGCTTCATCCCTTCCAACACTAGTTTCATTGCTATGTTATTTCCCGAAGTACCTGTGTACAGATTCGCATTATATCCATAATCACGAATAAGAAACCACGTCATATCCCATATTGCAGCACACCATATTTCACCTCTTCCATGGGGATAGACACTCGTTGATATATCAGCATAGGTGAGTGGATTAATACTCATATTTGTTGAATAAGGATAACGACGGATACCCACCCCGTTAGTTGATTGTCCTTTTGCAAAGGTGCCAATACCGCGTGCATTTGCACCTTGATCACCCTGCTCAATTGTTAGTATCAAGCCCAGCCAATCACTCCAACCCTCACCGCCTTGTTCTTCATTTGTAAGACAACTAGCTGCTGCTGGTCCGCCAGTAAGTCGATTGGAAACTCCATGACCATATTCATGCGCTACAATTCCGTTATCAAACGAGCCATCTAATTGAGGAGGTGCTGTACAAATTACAATCTTTGCATTGACCGTAACAGCACTATTCAATTGTGTTTTCATTGCATTTCCATCTGATTGCGTTACCGAAACAGATGGAATAGTAATGGTAGTTGTTGGAGTACCAGTCATAGCAGGAGGTGTTGTTCCTGTTGCATTATTAGCTATGATAACTCCAATAGCACCAGCAGCCTGAGCAAATTGAGTTTTGATAACAAAGCTACATGTGCCTCTATCGATTAGCGCTATTTTTCCCGAAATTGCTGCTGCATTGGTGAATGCTGAACAACCATCTGAACTTGTACCTACACCATCTTGAGCAAGCACAACATTTGCTGTTATATTAAACGCAGAAGCAGGGTTGTAACTAGCAACGCCTACAGGTTTTAATCCTGCAATAGCAGTAGGCGCGTTTATGGTTAACGAATTGGTACATACAGTTGGGTTGGTCCATAGATACATTTGCATACGTGGATTAGACCCATCTGGTGGAGTTGCAAAATTTGCATTATTAGTTCCACTACCATCAAATCCTTCAGCGTTTACATAATCGTTAGCGGCTCCACCATTTCCATAATTATTCTGTTGGAAATTTCCTGCAGCCTCATTAAAACCATTCTGATGAAGAATATCATGAATCACATTACTCATGTAAAATAGATTAGTAAGTGATGCATTCCGTTGATAGGCATTAGATGAATCAGGATGATATGGAAAGTTAAAAATCTGCGATGCACCACCGTCTGGAGAATAGCCTGGAAGATTATCACTATTGGCATCTTCATAAGCATATACATTATTACCACGAGTAATGTTGTATTCTGTGCCCAAAGCACCATTTGTATCATGCCAACCATATGGAGAAGCTACTGGTTCTGATGGATCATTTAATAGCTGAAGCGTTCCATGAATAGGACTTTCAATTGGAAGAGGGAAAACATTATACTTTGCTGTACCAGATCCAGGCATTGGAAGCGGATTGGGTGACATAACATATGATGAAGCAGAATGCACCGAATGATCATGTGGTACATTAAAATTACACGAGACGACCCAGTCGTTTTTTTCTAAAAATTCTCCAGTGGTTGCATCAATACGAATATTCCAGTAATGCGAGCCATCTTTTAGGTCGAGGGAAATATTCCATGCTAGTTTTACTCCTTTTTTAGTTTCTACATACATCAGTTCTACTTCTACAGGCGAAGAAATAAGAGATGGAATGTTAGCAGTAAATTTTCTTGTTTCTCCATTCTTCAAAACAGGTACAGGAACGGAGGCTTCCATCTTTAAATGTGAAAGTGCGGCACTAATTGCCTGCTGCGGAGTAATTGCTGGTGTTACACTATTTATCTTTGATGATAGATTATTTACAAATGGAATTTTTGACCCATATACCTTTCCGTTAGAAACAACTACGGGAGCAATCGCATTAAAAACAGGAATCCCTTTCCATGCTTGTTGTAAATAGATATATGTCCTTTCTGTTGTACGATCAGTATACTGCGAAGAAATTGTAACATCCTTAATATCTGATTCAATGAGTCCTGATTTACTGAAATTATTACTCAGATAGCTTTGAACATTAGCTGGAACCTGCTGTGCTTTTGCAACTGAAAAGATGAATAAAAAATTAATGATTATAAAAATAACCCGATTCATATGGAATGTAGCTTTCAAGCAAAATTTGCTTACGTTGTTTTTAAAGACGAATAATTTTAATGAATTGATGCAAGTTAGAGAATTCAGCCGAAAAAACATCGTTTTACTTTGAATACTATTCGCAAAACTCAAATGTAAATGGTCATTAATGATCAATAGTTGAATCTAAATTCAAATAACTAAAAATCAGTTGTTTAAAAAAATAAACACAAACCATTTTGTTAATTAAAAATCTAGGTGTATTTTTGCCCTCCGTTGTAGAAATGCTCGTTCTTTTAAAACTACAACAAAGTTCCCACCCGAACACGTGTTTTAGTCATAAAGTATGCGCTTGCTTAACTTTATGATAGCTAGAGCCTGAAACGATGTTCTTCTCCTTGTTAGGCAAAGAGAAGAGTATTCCTTCTTAGCTCAGCTGGTTAGAGCACATGACTGTTAATCATGGGGTCCCTGGTTCGAGCCCAGGAGAGGGAGCGGTGAGGCAGAGCCTTCGGCACGCCTCACCGCTACATAGTGTAAATCGAGTGCAACGAGATTTTCTACTATGTGGCGGGATATAAAAAGAAAAGAAAGGTAGCTAATCGGCTACCTTTCTTTTTTAGTATAAATAATCAGGTTTTCATTTTTCAATGGACCACAAAATAATTTTTATGAAACTACCACAGTTTGCTGTATATGTTTTATACAGTTTAAAAGATCATCAATTTTATATTGGATATACTTCCAACTTTACTAGAAGAATGGAAGAGCATGCCGAAGGAAGAAGCAAAAGCACTAAATGCCGCCGTCCATTTGTTTGTGTATTTTGCGAATACTATTTGAGTAAATCAGATGCACTACGTAGAGAGCAATATTTTAAAACTACAGCTGGGAAAAGAGTTTTAAGACTAATGTTGCAAGAAAGTTTAAGCTTAATTGAAGCATGCAAATTAGAGAAGAGGTCAGCTAATAACTGACCTCTTTCTTTTTTCAATAAGTATGAACTATTCTGTTTATATACTTTATTCTTCTAAACTCGATAGATTAAATAACGAAATCACTAACCGAGACCGTAATCAATTACGAGGGCTTCTGATTATACTGTTTTCCAAATTCTCGCACTATTTTGCCCATCCATCTAATTATTCTCCGTTCATTTGTTTAATCGTAAATCATTTTTATTCCTGTAAAATTTTCAAAACGTGATGATGGACTTCAAAAAGCAAAATGAATTGAACGTTTGATTTACTTTCGTACTTCCAAATCAATATTCACAATGAAAAACAAGCTGCTACTTCTTACGTGCATTTTATTATTTTGTCTTTCTTCTTTCGCAAATCCTACTCTTAACGATAATTGGAAAAATGGTTTTAATGCACCAGGTGTTGAAGGCGTGGTATGGTCAATGGCTACCGACTCACCCTATGTATATGTGCTTGGATCATTTACTAATATCACGGGTAGTTATAAGTCGCCACGCATCGCACGTTTTGATGGTAGTAGCTGGTCGGCATTTCCAGATACGGTAAACATGCCTTATAACGGTAGAGTAATTAAAGTACGTAATGGAGTGGTATATGTTTTATCTGATGGATTTATTCATCGATGGAATAATAGCTGGAGTATAATTGGTAATACTGTTGGCTACGCTGTTTATGATTTGGATTTTGATGCAGCAGGAAATATTTACGCCGTTGGAAATTTTCCGACAATAAATGGAGTGACCGTAAACGGAATAGCAAAATATAACGGGACTACATGGTCGGCATTAGGTAGTGGCGCAGCAAATGTTACAAGCGATTATCCTTTTGCTGTGAAAGTAATAGGCACTTCCGTTTATGTTGGAGGAAATATGACCAACGTTGGAGGATTTTTATGTAGTGGTTTTGCTAAGTGGAATGGCACTTCATGGTCGATACCGAATACAGCAGGTTATGTTATTGGCGGTAATGTTTGCATGACCAGCATAAACAACGACCTCTATATTACAGCTAATTCAAGTTATCAAGGTGGCTTATGGCAAAATGGATTTTTTAAGTATAACGGGAATGCATTTACGCGATTAGGGGATTATTTTGATGCGCCAGTTAACGATATTACTAACTATAACAACAATATCTACATTGGAGGAACTTTTACTACCTGCGGCAGCGTTAGTATCAACAAAGTTGGAAAGTGGGATGGCACTACTTGGACAAATGAAGGCGCTGATTTAAATATGGAGGTTTCGGCAGTTGAGGTAAATAGTTTTTGTGAGCTTGCAGGAGAATATTTCAGCGGCATCTTTGGTCCGTATGATTATCACAATGTGGCTATCAAGAAAAATAACAACTGGCTTCCAACAGGAAATGGAATGAATGGAAATGTGAATGCACTCTTAGTTCATAATAATGAAGTTTATGCTGGTGGAGCATTTACTCAAGCAGGTGGAATACTTGTAAACAAAGTGGTTAAGTGGAACGGCGCACAATGGGATACTTTACAAGGTGGATTAATCATTAATAATATCAATGACCTGATTTTTTATCAGGATACTTTATATGCTGGTGGTGACTTCACACATCCATCAACGTTAGCGGGAGTATATGTGATGAAATGGAATGGAACGCAATGGGTAGAAGTTCCTAATGGTGTTAATTACAGAGTGTGGTCGTTAGAAGTTTATAACAACGAATTGTATGTGGGTGGCGATTTCTCCGCGATTGCATCTGGACCTGCAAACAATATTGTAAAGTACAATGGCAGTACATGGATTCCAATTGGTGGTTTTACCAACGGACTTGTTCGCGATATTAAATTTGATTCGAACGGAATTTTATATGCAGGTGGTGTTTTCACAACCATTGGTGGTGTAGCTGCAAAACGTGTTGCAAAGTACGATGGTAATGTTTGGTCGGCGGTTGGTTCTGGTGTCGATAATACGGTCATATGTATAGCTATTTCTCCAACCGATGAAGTTTATATCGGTGGATTATTTACGCTTGGAGTAAATGTAGGAGTGATGTATCATATTGCAAAATTTAATGGAACTAACTGGCAAGTTGTTGGAGGAGGATTAGGTAATTTTTCATCTGCTGTATATGATATGGATTTCCATTGCAACGATTTATATGTATGTGGTCAATTTAAAACAGCAGGAGCTGATACAGTAAACAATGTAGTGAAATGGAATGGAAGCGCATGGCAAGCTTTAGGTAGCGGATTGACGCAAGATACTACTGCAGTACCTTATGCCTTTTCAATGGACTTTCAGAATAATAATTTATGGATAGGAGGAAATTTTGCGTGGGCCGGAGGCAAGCGTTCAGATAAAATTGCAGGCTATTCGATAGAAGGAATTCCTTTTGTTGAAATTACATCAGTAACCTCTTCTGGTTGTACAGGTGATACACTCTTGTTTCAGGCAAATGGCTACAATTTAGGAACAAATCCGACTTACCAATGGCTCGCGAATAATAATCCAATCGGAAACAATAGTTCAACACTTCAATCCTCCACCCTTACTAACGGCACAGTATTAACGTTAATGATTGTTACTGATCCATCTTGCGGTAATCGAGATACCATTTATAGTAACCCATTAACTCTACAATTAACACCACTTCAAACTCCTCTTATTAATCAAGCCAACAACAACTATACGATTACAAATCCCGATGCCTTAGCAACCTATACCTGGCAGATAGATAATTCAGGTACATGGGGGAATATTATTCCAACGGTAATGGGTAATAGTTATACTGCAATCAATGCAGGATTGTATCGCGTGCGAGGAGAAAAAGGTTCTTGTACACGCTATTCACAAACAATGGTATCAACTTCGGTTAACGAATTTGCATACGATTTAAATTTGCAACTACATCCGAATCCTGCGCACGATCAATTGACGATTCAAAGTTCAGCTCTAATTCAATCGCTGGAATTATCAGATGCAACAGGCAAAGTAATTTTTACCAATTCAAAAATATCCGAAGTAAATCCGACTATTAATTTAAATAGAATATCACCAGGTATTTATTTGATTAAAATAATTGATCAAAACAAAAACACCTACATTAAACGATTTATTAAAGAGTAATATTACCCTTTTGCTTTTCTCTTTTGCAACCAAGTATCCAGGCTATATTCCCCTGATCCTATCATAGCAATTGCAATAAAAGCAATCATGTATAAAAGGGAATGCTCTCTTTCACCTAAAGGTTCTCCAGCATGTGCTACAAACGCTGCTACAAACATGGTAATGATTGCTGGTATAGACGCCAATCGAGTTTTAAAGCCAACAATTAAAAGTATAGGCGCAACCAATTCGCCAATCACTGCTAATACGAGTGACAATTCTGTGCCCATACCTAAAAAATCCATGAACTTAATCTCTCCTCCGGCCATTAACTTTTCTAGTTTATGTGTGCCATGCAATAGCATTAAAGCAGGAATTCCTACTCTGAAAAGAGTATATCCGTAGTTTGATAGTTTATTGTTTTCCATATTTCAAAAATAATAATTTATCGTTTCACTTGTTTCCATTTTTCTTCGATAAACTCTCCGAAGCTATTCTGCAAATGTTATTTTAAAATTTTATTTGCCTCCAATCATTAAAAACCGATTGCTCATCCACTGCAATTATTTAACTTTGGTTCCCGGATTAAGGTCTGAATAGTTCGGGCTTCCCATTAAAAAATTTATTGTTATGAGTCTTTTAGTCATTGGAACGGTTGCGTTCGATGCCATTGAAACCCCATTTGGGAAAACAGATAAAATCATAGGAGGCGCAGCTACCTATATCTCTGTATCAGCAAGTTATTTTGGAAATAACATTAACCTTGTATCGGTTGTTGGAGATGATTTTCCACAAGCTACTATCGATATGTTAAGTAACAAGGGTATCAATACTGAAGGACTTCAAATTAAACAAGGAGAAAAAACATTTTTCTGGTCAGGAAAATACCACGCTGATATGAATACGCGTGATACAATGGATACGCAACTTAATGTATTAAGCAATTTCGATCCGATTATTCCAGAATCATATCAGGATTGTAAGTACCTGATGTTAGGAAACCTAATGCCGAGCTTACAACAAAAAGTAATCAAAGGACTAAAAAATCGTCCGAAGTTAATTGTAATGGATACGATGAACTTTTGGATGGAAGTAGCCTTAGCTGATTTACTAGAGACAATGAAGCTGGTAGATGTATTAACTATCAATGATGAAGAAGCTCGTTTATTAACAGGAGAATATTCATTAGTTAAAGCAGCTCGTAAAATTTTAACGATGGGTCCTAAGTACCTAATCATTAAAAAGGGAGAGCATGGTGCATTGTTATTCCATGAGAAAGAAGTATTCTTCGCACCTGCGTTACCGTTAGAAGAAGTATTTGATCCAACAGGAGCAGGTGATACTTTCGCTGGTGGTTTCATCGGTTATATTAGCTCTACCGACGATATTTCTTTCGATAACATGAAGCGCGCTGTAATTCACGGATCGGCAATGGCTTCTTTCTGCGTTGAGAAATTCGGATTAGAAAGAATCGAAGGATTAACAGACGGAGAAATCGATGAACGTATTAAAGAATTTATTAATCTGGTACAGTTTGAAATTACTTTAGTGTAATTCAGAGTTTATAGAAAATGCAAAGGGGCCTATCATCTGATAAGCCCCTTTTTTATTGCAATGATTAAATTATTTCTTGATGAAAATATAACCGCCTTTAGTCGCGCCCCATACTTGTTTATCACTCACATCAAATCCTTGATCCCATGAAACAAGTTCTCCTTTCTTCATCGTAATTTTTGTGGTTGCGTATTTGGCTCCTCGTAAATCAGAAGGACAACTTTTACCATCGGTACCACCAGCATAAACATCGTTGTTCTTAATCAGCGTAACAGTACAACCATCCTTTAACTCTAAACTGTCAATTGAAAGTTGTTGAAGTTTTGTTTTGTCATTCTGTAAACCTGCATACGACAGCGCATTCTTAATTGTATAAATATCACTTGTAAAAGTATTTGTTCCCGGATGTTGTAAACGATACACACGCTGACGATAAGGCTTGTCTAGTTTTGTCGCCATTGCCTGCTCCACATACATCCATTGACCATCGGTTCTTTCTTTCCAGATAGGAACCATTACTAAACTGATATTAAAATAAGTTGTATCGTCTTTCGATTGTGCTTCACTTGAAAAACTTCCATGTAATAAATCAACGAGTTGATTTAATTCGTGATCAACCTTCGTCGACTTTTTTACTGGAGAGCAAGCCGCCATAATTAGAACAAAAAATAGCAGTACTAAACGCATTTTACTTAATTGTATAAAGTTCATTTACCTTGTCCCAGTTTATCGTATTAAACCAAGCTGCGATATAATCAACACGTTTGTTTTGATACTTTAAATAATAGGCATGCTCCCAAACATCCAACGCTAAAATAGGCTTGCCTTTGAATTCTGAAATATCCATCAGCGGATTATCCTGATTAGGTGTTGAACCAATTTCCAATTTCCCATCACGCACTACTAACCAAGCCCATCCAGAACCAAAACGTGATTTAGCTGCTTCCGAAAACTTTAATTTCATTGCATCGAAACTTCCAAATGAACTATTGATTGCCTCAAATATAGGTCCTTTCGGAAGTCCCTCACTGTTAGGCTGCATCATTGTCCAGAATAAAGAGTGATTATAATGACCTCCACCATTATTTCTAACAGCAGCAGGGTATTTAGAAATATTACTTAACAATTCTTCTATAGAACCCACTTTGATTTTATTATCTGCACAGGCTTTATTCAAATTATCAACGTATGCTTTATGATGACGTGAGTAATGAATCTCCATCGTAAGTGCATCGATATGTGGCTCTAAAGCTTTGAAATCATAGGGCAACTTTGGCAAAACAAACTGTGTTTCGTTTTCGATTTTCTCTGCTAACGATTCTACAGGTGATAATTGAGAAGCAACAACTAATCCTGCAGTTGCCATTCCTGATTTTTTTAAAAAATTACGACGATTCATGAGAAAAGGTTTTTATACTAATTGAATTAACACTTGATTTTTTTCGACTGCTTGTCCTGTTTTAACTATTACCTTTTTAACAGTTGCATCAGCAACAGCCTTAAGGGCATTTTCCATTTTCATGGCCTCTAAGATAAGCAACACATCGCCTTTCTTAATTACATCTCCTTCTGAAACAGGGATATTGACAACCAGACCTGGCATTGGTGCTTTTAAGTCGCCAATTTTTTGGGAAGAGGCTGCGTCCATACCAAGTTTTTTAAGCAACTCATCGTATTTATCTTCAAGCTGAACATCTACCACCTTGCCGTTAATTTTTAACTGGTGCTTTTTACTTTTTGCGTCTGAAACTAATACCTCCAGATTCATACTTTCACCATTAAAAATGACATTATACGAGTATGGTCCAACTTGCTTTATATCACCATTAAATACTTTATCATTAATCGAAATAGCGCCACCTGTTTTCTCTTCTACAGTAACAGGTTTGGTCTTATTGATAATTGCTTTCATAAGGCAAATTTACGGTTAAATTGTGTAATTAAAAATGGATTACTTTCAACCATTCTACGTTTATAAAACAATCTTAAATACTTCCTATTAACCCTATTCATCCGTATTTTTACGGAGATGAATATCGGCAATCGTTTATTAGGTTACTTTTTAGTGATAACGCTTTTTGTTATCGCTGCTGTTTCGATTGATACCAACAAACATCATGATGGACCAAATGCAGAATCCGATAAGTCGATTATTGAAGCGGTACTTAAAAGTAAAATTGATAGTCTTAAAACTTTTGAAAGTACTTTCAATGATTGTTTGAAAGAATCTATTTTAAACAATAGAACTGCAAATAACTACTATCAGAAAAAAAATCTTCCTGTAGGTGGTAGTGTATTTGTTTTTTCTAAAAATGATATTGTTTTTTGGTCTGATAATAAATGTCCCGTTGATAGTATTAACTATAAATCGTTAGTTGATGGAAGTATTAACAGAATTGGAAATGGCTATTACTTCGTAAATAAAGTAACAATTGCAGATAAAGATTGTCATATCGTTTATTGCCTATTTATTCGTTACGATTTTAATATTCAGAACCAATATTTAGAAAATGACTACAACTCAAATTTGCAGTTGTGTAGTCATCATGAATTTGCAATTACTGAATTACCTAATACAATTGCTATCAACTATGATGGGAAGCCACTATTTTATATTTCAAAAGTTGATAATAACGATGTACATAACAAATCAATTATTGTTTTTATCCTTTATTTATTTGCTTACCTTCTCTTAAATGTTGCATTAATTGATCTGACCTTTGTATTAGGAAAGCGAAATGCATATGCCGGAATTTTATCGGTAGTAGCACTCTTTGCGGTGCGCTATTTAATGATTTTATATTCTTTCCCTGAAGCATTTTATAATACTGATTATTTCAGTCCTAAATACTATGCGAGCTCGAGCTTACTTAACTCTCCACTCGATTTATTCTTTGGAGTTTTGTGTTTACTCGCCTTTATGGTTCACTTATATTCTTTAATAATAAAAGAAAAAACCATTTCATTTATTAGTAAGTGGGGCATACTTAAAAAAAGCTTTCTGTTTGTCTTACTACTTATCTGTTTTTCGTACTCCTATGTGATTAACTACCTGCTCAACGGGTTAATTATAAGTTCACAGATTTCTTTTAACTTCAATAATATTTTTGAATTAGACTTGTATAGTCTGATTGGATTGTTTGTGATTGGAATTGTTTTTTCAGGATTTTATTTCATCACCATAGCAACAACTTACTTTATCAAACAAACAAAAATTTCGTTACAAATTGTATTGATAAATTTAATTGTAACAGCAATTTTTTTCGGTGTTCTAAATTATAATTCGATTCTGTTTTCATTCTCCGATGTCTATAGTTATTATTCATACTTGTTCTCTTTCTTATTGCTATTGTTTATTTTTTATACGCGCGTGTTTCTCGCAAAAGGATATCGGCAAGAAGGAATTATTCTGATTGTTCTTGGTTTTTCTGTTTATGCTACCTATCAGATATTCTCCTTCAATCAAATCAAAGAAAGTGAAAAGCAACGCTCATTTGCAAATAAAATACATTCTGAAAAAGACAATATTGCAGATTACTTTTTTGATGAAATAAAAAATAAGATAAAAAAAGATAACAATATAATTCCGTTCATTGCTAACGGTGGAAATTATGATGATGTAAACAAGTACTTATTAAACAAATACTTTAGCGATTACTTTTCTAATTACGATATAGCGTTCTATTTCCTTGATATCAATGGTCAATGTTTGAATAGAACATCTGAAGAGTCGTTTGATGAAATCAAGAAGGAATACTTAATTCAAAACACCGGATTGTTAAATTATTCAGGTAAACTTGAAAAGACGAAACAATATGGTCTTATTGATTTCCCTTCGAATAATAATATGCCATGTTGCGTTGTTGAATTCTCGAATAAGCGAAGTAACAATATCGGTGGCTTCCCAGATTTATTAGTTAGTAACATGGTAATTGCGAATCAAAATACCAGCGATTATAGTTTTGCGCGCTATAAAAACGGGAAGTTGAATAATCAATCTGGATCATTCAATTACTATATTACCTCTGCACCCTACGAAGAGGACATAAAAAAATCGGATGCGTTTTATAACAATGGTTATTATCATATCATCATAAAAGACAATAATGGATTAACTATTATCAGTCGTAAGCAAAAGTCACTATTAGAAATCATAACACTCTTCAGTTACTTATTTGCGTTTTTCAGTCTTTCTTATTTACTTGGATATATTACTTATCACTTTTATCACAACGATTTTAGTATTTCTACTAGTTACAATAACAGAATTAAGTTTACAGTTGTAACATTTGTTATTTGTACTTTAATTATTTCGGGCGCAACAACTATCATTTACATTATTAGAAACAACAGTGAAAGTGAACAGATAAAGTCGCAAGAGACAATAAAAGACCTTAATAATTATCTCGAAAATTCGTTTGAAGATGCAACATCGATTGAAAAATTAAGCAATCAAGAAGTGAGCGAATTAGATAAATTGACTAAAACAATTCACACAGATTTTTCTATTTATAATCCGAAGGGATATCTAGTATACTCGACGCAGCCGCGTATTTTTGATCAGGAGTTAATTAGCCCACTGATGAATAAGACGGCATTTTTAAATCTGAAAAATTTAAAGCTTTCAGGTTATTATCAAAAGGAGAATATTGGCAAATTGGAATATCGTGCATCTTATCGACCTATATACAATCGTAAAGGAGAGCAGTGTGCGTATTTAAATATTAATTACTTTTTTACCGAAAAGCAAGTAAAAGCAGAGATTAGTAAGTTCTTGATTGCATTGATTAATCTTTATGTTTTCTTATTCACTATTTCTATTTTGATTGCTGTATTTATTTCCAACAAAATTACAGCACCATTAAAATTCATTCAGGAATCCTTCAAGAAAACACGTTTAAATGCGAAGAATAATTTAATCAGTTGGGATAAGAAAGATGAAATTGGTGCATTGGTAAATGAATACAATCGAATGTTAATGGCCTTGCAAAAAAGTGCTGAAGAATTAGCGAAATCAGAGCGTGAATCGGCATGGAGAGAAATGGCAAAGCAAGTAGCACATGAAATTAAAAATCCGCTTACGCCAATGAAACTGGGCATACAGCATATGTTACGCGTAATTGAATCAAGTCAGGAAAACAGAGAAGAAATCATCAAAAAAATATCATCCGGACTAATAGAGCAAATCGATAACCTTTCGAATATTGCATCAGCGTTTAGTGATTTTGCTAAGATGCCGCAGGCAGAATATGAAGAAATCAATATTCGGGAATTAATTAAAAACACGATTGTATTATTTAAGCAATCGGAGAATATTAAAATTGAAAATAATACCGATCCCTTTTTGCCAACAGTTATTGGCGATAAAAATCAAATTATCAGAATTCTGAATAATCTATTCCGTAACGCTATTCAATCGATGGAAGACATTGAAGTTGGATTAATCCGAATTGAAGCGAAAACAATTAATGAGTTTTTAGTTGTTTCCATAATGGATAATGGTAAAGGTATTCCAGCAGAATTACAAGAAAAGATTTTTGTTCCTTACTTCACTACTAAATCGAGCGGCACAGGATTAGGACTCGCTATTGTTAAAAATATGATGTTGGGTATGCAGGGAAATATTCGATTTGAATCAGTAGAAAACAAGGGGACCACGTTTCACCTTTACTTTAAGTTGGCATAGCTTTTTCCATATATCCAACGTCTGCTTATCATTTTTGGGGGCTAGGTATTTTTTAATCCTGATGTTTGCATCGTAGTACTATAATCCTTAAATTTGAATTCAATTCTTAAAAATCAATAACTCATAAAATGAAAAAAATTTACGCATTTATTGTAGCGTTTGTAATGTCATTAACATTGGCTAATGCACAGTATTATTACTTGCCATATCCAAATGCAGGGACTAACCCTGGTGGATTAAATGTAGAAACCGAATATCCTGTTGGTACTGGGTTATCATCATCCTGGACTGTCATCTCAGGAAGTTCTGCTGCGCCAAAATGGTCTTCAATTGTTACATTGCCATTTACTTTCCAATTTAACGGGGTTGGATATACGCAGTTTAAAGTTTCTACGAGTGGTGTACTAACTTTCTCAACTGGAGCTACAGCTGTTCCACCTGCAACTCGTGTTCCTCTTCCAAATGCAAACATTCCTGACAATTCAATTTGTGTATTAGGAATTAAAGGTTCAGGTACAAATGATAGTATCGTAACACAAACATTTGGTGTCGCTGGAAGTCAACAAACATGGGTGTTGTTTTCATCTTATACGTCTGTTGCAAATGCGTCAATATGGTCTTATTGGTCAATCGTCTTGGAAGAAGGCACAAACAATATTTATATCGTTGACCAGAGACATGCAGGAGCAGTTGCTGTATCATTAGGATTACAATACAATCCAACATCTGCATTAATGGTTACTGGTTCTCCTAATTTACTTTCACTTGCTGGTTCTGATCCTACTCCTGTAGATAATAGTTATTATGCTTTCATCTACGGAACACAGGCTGCTGATCAGGCTAAATTGCGTAAGATTTCTGTGGATCCTTATGTATTAGTCCCTGGAACATCAACTCTAACAGGCGAAATTCAAAACCTAGGAGCTAATACTATTAGCAATGTTGATGTGAAGTATGAAGTGAATGGAATTGTTTATACTTCTACATTATCAAACATCAACTTAACATCTGGTAACGTTTATGCATTTACCCATAATACTCCAATCAATGTTACTGTTGCTAATCCATACCCAACAAAAGTTTGGGTTGATTTAGCAAATGATGCTGACCGTACGGATGATACATTAAACACGATGGTTACAGGTTTATCTTATTTACCAGAAAAACGTGTCTTAATAGAAGAAGCAACTGGGACATGGTGCGGCTATTGCCCTCGTGGCGCTGTTTATACAGAGCAAATCGATACCGTACATCAAGATTATGCAATCGTTGTAGCAGTTCATAATAGCGACCCTATGGCAAACGCTGCATACGATGCAGGCATAGGAACATTAATCGGTGGCTACCCTAGCGGATGTGTTGATCGTAAATCAAATGATGTAGATCCTACAAATTTCGAAGCTACTTACCAAGATAGAATTAATGATGTTAGTCCTGCAGATGTAGGTGTTAGTGCAACGTATAACGCAGTTACCCGTCAGGTTGATATTAATGTATCTACAACAT
>CAMBYJ010000002.1 GCA_945872015.1 Chitinophaga pinensis
GTTAGAGTATTTACGGATTCCATATACAGGTTCTGGGATTTTATCTTCAGCCGTTGGGATGAATAAGTCTATTCAAAAAACGTTGATGAAGGATGCAGGCTTTGATGTTCCAAAGTATTTTTCAATTGATAGAGTTGCTTGGTTAAATACAGAAAATCATGCTCCCTGTTTTCGTGAAGCGCTAGATGCGGTAGGTGTGCCATATGTGGTAAAAGCAGCGAATCAAGGTTCTTCTATTGGTATTTCTATTAACGATAATAATTCGTTTGATCAATTTTATAATTCAGTTAACAAAACATTTTTTATTCGTGATATCAAGCGCAATGATTGGGAGTTGTTGAGTTATGATAGTAAGGTGGATTATGTTCGCGAGCTTTGCGATATCCGTGAAGGCGTTGGATTGCCAGTTAAAATTTCTTCAAGAATCATTCATCATCCAGAGGAATTACTATCGATCATTATCGATTTGTTTACAGGTGGAGATGACTTGATTCGAGTTGTCGGAGTAGAAGGAGAGTCGCAGGTTTTACTAGAATCGTTCATTGCAGGTAAAGAGTTTTCGTGCATCGTTGTAGAAGATATGAATGGCGTTCCGGTTGCATTGCCGCCAACGGAAATTCGAAAAGGAAAAGAGTTGTTCGATTATAGGTCTAAATATCTACCTGGATTATCAAGAAAGATTACACCTATTCAAATTGATAACGATCATATCAATTACATCAGAACGGAATGCGAGAGGTTGTTTAAATCGTTAAACTTTAATGTTTACGCGCGCATCGACGGCTTTATCACATCGAACGGAAAGGTATTCCTGAATGATCCAAATACTACATCTGGCATGATGCCTAGTTCTTTCTTTTTTCATCAGGCAGCTGAAATCGGTTTGAACCCTTCTCAGTTCATTACTTATATCATTTATGCGTCATTGAAAGCAAGAATATCAGACTTTAAATCGTTTGATAAACTACCAATGATGTTAAATGATTTGAAAAATTCCTTGACTAGTTCTATAACAGGAAAAAGCAAGAAGCTTAGAGCAGCCGTAATTTTAGGAGGGTATTCTTCTGAGCGACATATATCCGTAGAAAGTGGACGTAACGTTTATGAGAAGTTGTCCTCAAGTGATAAGTATGAACCGTTTCCTGTATTCTTAACAGGCTCTTCGGATAATCATCAGCTTTATACCATGCCAATTAATGCGCTCTTGAAAGATAACGCAGATGATATCAAAGAAAAAATTGATCATTACGATGTTCATCCTGTTGTGAGCGATATTATTCAAAAGGCGAGTACAATTACTAATCAGTTTTCATCTTCAAAGAGTTTGCAAAAACCTCAGTCAATAACGTATTCAAATTTGGCTGAAATGGCAGATGTTGTTTTTATTGCATTGCATGGAAGACCAGGTGAAGATGGTTCTGTTCAAAAAGAATTAGACAAATTGAATGTGCCTTATAATGGTTCGGGACCTGCATCATCAGAAGTGACAATCGATAAATACCAAACCAACGAAATTTTACTCAAACATGGTTTTCATGTTGCTAAACATGAAGTAGTGAGCAGAGCTAATTTTGAATTGGATGAGAAAGAATTTTATAACAGTATTTTAAATGGTTTTTCTTTTCCTTTTATTGCGAAACCTGTTGATGATGGATGTAGTTCTGCTGTAAAAATACTTCGTTCGAAAGAAGATTTAAAAGCATTTTGCCATTTGATTTTTAGAGATGTAATTGAACTAAATGAAGATGCAGCCAGCCAATTGAAGATAAAGGATAAAGAGGAATTTCCTATTAAAAATAACTTTTTAATTGAGTCGTTAATTACTGCTGAAGGTGCTGAACATTTTCTAGAAATTACAGGTGGAATGCTGACTTATTATAATGACAAAGGCGAATTGTCCTATGAAGTTTTTGAGGCTTCAGAGGCCTTGTCGGAGGGGGATGTACTTTCGTTAGAAGAAAAGTTTCTTGCAGGCCAAGGTCAGAATATCACTCCCGCTAGATATTCAATGTTGCCTTCAGAAAATCAAAAAATATCCAATGCTGTAAAAAAGGAATTGGGGAAAGCAGCACGACTACTAAAAATAGAAGGTTATGCTAGGATCGATGCTTTCGTACGAATATTTAATTCTGATAAGATAGAGGTTATATTTATAGAGGTAAATTCATTGCCAGGTATGACACCAGCAACATGTATTTTCCATCAGGCGGCCATCGCTAAGTACAAACCATTGGAATTTATTGATAAGATTTTGAGCTATGGGATTGAACGAAAAGAAAAGCAATCACATACTATTTTAAAGTGAAAATAATGACTGATAAATTATCTAAAAGAAAAATTTTGATTCACCTTGTTGCATCTATTGCATCAATGATTATCATTCTATTTACATTGGTAAGTTGGTTGAGCTCTTATACAAATCATGGTGAAACAGTAACAGTTCCCAATATCAAGGGGATGAAGTACGCTGAGTTAAAAGAATATTTAGGTAACAAAAATTTAGATGTTAAAATTTCTGATTCCTCTATGTTTCTACTCGATAAAGGTCCAGGAGTGGTTGTAGAACAAGACCCTCGTCCGAATGAACAGGTAAAAGAAGGCAGAACTATTTATGTCAGTATTACACGTACTGTTCCACCGCAAGTAAAAATGCCCAATTTGATAGATGTATCACAACGACAAGCAGAAGCAATTTTGTTTTCTTATGGATTGCGTCTTGGAAGTATGATTTATAAACCGGATTTAGCGAAAGGTGCAATTTTAGAAATGTCGTGCAAAGGAAAGTTGCTTAAAGCAGGCGAATCAATTGCCAAAGGATCTAAAATTGATTTAGTATTAGGTGATGGTGTTGGAATAACAGATGTGGCAGTCCCTAATTTGCTTAATCTTTCGCTCGAAGAAGCTGTATTTGTTTTAAAAGGATCTGCCTTGAACGTCGGAGAAGTTTCATATCCTTCAGGTAAGTTGGATTCCGTTAATTTCTTTGTGGTTGAGCAAATGCCAATGCCTGGAGATTCTGTATTTATTAAGCAAGGAGAATCTGTAAGTTTAAAAGTGGTTTATCAAAATAAAACTGAGCGACGATATGAATATTAAAGCAAGATTATTTTTTATTTTAATGTTATATCATTTGACCGCCTTTTGCCAGCATGAAGTAATAACGCCATTAAAGTATAACAAAGCACTTCAAAGCGCCTTCAATCATAATTTGCAGCGAAGCGCCATTGTAAATTTAGATTTACCTTTCGTAGATGATTTTTCAAATAATGCTGATTATCCAGATCAAACAAAATGGTTAGATAGTAAAGTTTATGTTAATAATAATTTTGGTTTGAATCCTTATACAATTGGCGTTGCAACATTTGATGGATTAAATGAGCAAGGGAACCCATACAATAATTCCTCGGCCAGTGTGCAAGGAGGTTGCGATACGCTAACTTCTTTTCCTATAAATATGTATTCTAAACCGCAAGGTGGGACGTACAGCTTATCGGATAGTATTGTTTTAAGTTTTTATTATGAAAAGAAAGGCTTAGGCGATGCACCTGAGGCCGCTGATTCCTTGTTGCTCGATTTTTATAATCCAACAACTGGTTTATGGTCTCGACAATGGGGTGTTGCTGGCGGAACTACAGGCGGACAGGATACTATTTTTAATTTGGTGAATATCACTCTAAACAATTCTGTTTTTTATCAAGATGGATTTCAGTTCAGATTTCGTTCGTACGGGGCTCAAACTGGAAACTTAGATTTATGGCATCTTGACTATGTTCGACTACGAGCTGCTTATAATACTGTTACAGGGCAGTTAGATACTTTATTGCGAGATGTTGCATTTATAAAGCCTATTGGCTCATTAATTAATGGATATACTTCTATGCCGTGGGACCATTTCAAAACATTGTCTACTGCAGATCAGCAAGATTTAATCAACGACTCTTTAAAGGTTAATTACAGAGTTAATGATGATACTCCGAATGATGTAGGATTTAACACGAGAATATTTGATTATACAGGTGCATATGTTTCGGGCTTCGGACAAACAAATGGAAATATCTTTCCGAATCGTCCTAATAATATCAATTTAGCATATACATCGCCGTTAGATTCGATTTTTCCTTTATCGACTTCAATTACTGATGACAGTACTTTTTTTATTGTCAAATCCTATTTTTCTAATTCGGCCTCCTTTACTGGTGTTCGTGCAAACGACACAGTATATTATAAGCAGGAGTTTTACAATTATTACAGTTATGATGATGGAAGTGCAGAAGTTGCTTATGATTTAATCAATGCAACTAATGGCAAACTTGCAATGAAATTTGATATTGTTAAGCCAGATACATTAAGAGCAATCCGTTTCTATTTCACGCAGCAGGGCGCAAATGTTTCTAACAATCTTTTTACAATCAAGGTGTGGAGCAGCTTGAGTCCTGAAACTTTACTATATCAAGAATCGAATCAAAAGCCAAGTTATATAAATGAAGTGAATGGTTATAGTACATATGTTCTTGATCAGATAGTTCCGGTAAGTGGAGTAATCTATATAGGATTTCAGCAGATTTTACCTGCAGGATTACATTTGGGGTTTGATCGAAATACAACATCAAATTCTAAAATGTTTTACAATATAGGTGGTTCATGGAATAATGTAGGAGTTGCCAACGGTACATTTATGATACGTCCTGTAATGGGCGATACTAATTTATTTGCGAGTGTTCAAGACATAGATTTTAACACTCAGATTGTAGTTTATCCAAATCCTACTAAAGGAGTAATTAATATACAATCTAGCAAAAGATTTAATCCACATACGGTGGAGCTCTATACTATTGAAGGTTTATTGATAGAAAGGAGGTTTTATACCTCAACCCTCGACTATTCAGGATTATTTTCTGGTGTATACCTTTTAAAGGTGATTTCTGATAATGGTGTTGCAACCAAAAAAATTACAATACAAAACTAATGGGGGTGAACGACGATTTCTCATCGCTTGATAATTTAGACGATTCAGTTGCGGATAATATTGATCAGGAGCAGGATGAATTATATGAGCATTTAAAGATTGTTGTTGATGCCAATCAAGGTTTATTGCGCATAGACAAGTTTTTACATAACCGCGTTCAAAATACATCTCGAAATAAAATTCAGCAAGCTGCTGATGCGGGTTCTATTCTTGTAAATAATAAGCCTGTTAAATCGAATTACAAGGTAAAGCCAGGCGATGTGGTTTCGGTTGTTTTGACTCATCCTCCGAGAGAGATTGAGCTTTATCCTGATAATATCCCCTTGGATATCATTTATGAGGATGAGGAATTGATTGTTATTAATAAAAAGCCTGGGATGGTTGTTCATCCAGCTTACGGACATTATCGTGGTACTTTGATAAATGCTGTAATCTACCATCTATTTCCAGACCTTGGCGATAAGCCGCTAACATCTGAATCATTAAGACCGGGGTTAGTTCATAGAATTGATAAGGATACATCAGGATTAATTGTCTTAGCAAAAACGGAATATTCGCTAAATCATTTGGCTAATCAGTTTTTTGAAAGAACAATTAACAGAAAGTATCAGGCAATAGTTTGGGGTAGTCCTAAGGAAGACAAGGGCACAATTACAGGCAATGTTGGAAGAAGCCTCGCCGATAGGAAGGTTATGAATGTATTTCCCGAAGGTGATTTTGGTAAGCATGCAGTGACGCATTATCAGGTTTTAGAAAGATTTAATTACATAACCTTGGTTGAATGCAAGTTAGAAACAGGTAGAACACATCAGATTAGGGTACACATGAAGTATATTGGCCATCCACTGTTTAATGATGGGACCTACGGTGGTGACAGGATTCTAAAAGGTACTGTAAATAACAAATATCGCCAGTTTGTTGAAAATTGTTTTACGATTTTACCGCGTCAGGCTTTACATGCAAAATCATTGGGCTTTGTCCATCCAACCTTAAAAAAGGACATGTTTTTTGAAACAGAAATACCAGAAGACATGCAAAAAGTGCTGGCAAAATGGCGGACATATACTGGCGGTCATGAGCTTGAATAAGGCTTTTTTTTGTGGAAAAATGATAACAACAGCCCTGAAATTTGATTTTTTTTATAGAATCGCTAAATCAACATAAGTAACTGATAATTAATAGTTATTTGTGCATAAAAGATGGATTCGTAAGTACGGTAAAGCACCAATCTGACATCTTTTTAAAATTATTTAGTCGAATACCTTGCTTAAATGATTATGAATTGTATCTTTGCACTCCCCTTTTTTAGGGGTATAGTGTATTTATTAACAAACAATAAGAACCACAAAATACTGCCAGAATGCCTACAATACAGCAGTTAGTAAGAAAAGGACGCGAGCAACTCATAGATAAGAGTAAGTCGCCAGCATTAACCTCTTGTCCTCAGCGCAGAGGGGTATGCACACGTGTTTACACAACAACTCCGAAGAAGCCAAATTCGGCGATGCGTAAAGTTGCCCGTGTTCGTTTAACAAACGGATTTGAGGTTACGGCATACATCCCAGGAGAAGGCCATAACTTGCAGGAACACTCGATTGTAATGATTCGTGGTGGTCGTGTTAAGGATCTACCAGGTGTTCGTTATCACATCATTCGTGGTGCTTTAGATACGAGCGGTGTTGATGGAAGAAATCAACGTCGTTCAAAATACGGAACTAAACGTCCTAAGCCAGGTCAACCAGCAGCTGGAGCTAAGAAAAAGAAGTAATTAAGTAATAATTTAAAGTAGCGATATACTCCCATGAGGAAATCAAAACCAAAAAAGAGAATCCTTCTACCGGATCCAAAATTCAACGATGTTTTAGTAACTCGTTTTGTAAATAATCTGATGTATTCAGGAAAAAAAGGCGTAGGGTTTCAATTGTTCTACGATGCTTTAGAAAAAGTAGAAGCAAGAACCAAAGAAAACGGCTTAGAGCAATGGAGAACGGCATTAAACAACGTTATGCCAGCAGTGGAAGTTAAAAGTCGTCGTGTAGGTGGAGCTACCTTTCAAATTCCATCTGAGGTTCGTCCAGACAGAAAAATTTCTGTAGGAATTAAATGGATGATCTCTTATGCTAGAAAAAGAAATGAAAAGAGTATGGCAGATAAGTTAGCGGGCGAAATTATCGCAGCTGCTAAGGGTGAGGGTGCCGCAGTTAAAAAGCGTGATGACACGCATCGTATGGCGGATGCAAACAAAGCATTCTCTCACTTCAGAGTTTAGTTTTTAATTCAATTATTATTTTAAAGCGTTAATTCAAAAGTATAATGGCACAGGACATTAAAGACCTGAAATTTGTAAGAAATATTGGTATCGCAGCTCACATTGATGCTGGAAAAACGACTACCACTGAACGTATTTTATATTATACGGGTGTAAATCACAAAATTGGTGAGGTGCATGAAGGTGCTGCTACAATGGATTGGATGGTTCAAGAGCAGGAGCGTGGTATCACAATTACTTCAGCAGCTACAACATGTTTCTGGAATTATCGTGGAGATAACTATAAAATTAACATTATTGATACTCCTGGTCACGTTGATTTTACTGTAGAGGTAAATCGTTCATTACGTGTATTAGATGGATTAGTATTCTTGTTTTCTTCTGTTGATGGTGTTGAGCCTCAATCTGAGACAAACTGGCGTTTAGCAAACAACTATAATGTAACTCGTATCGGTTTCGTAAATAAAATGGATCGTGCTGGAGCTGACTTCTTAAACGTAGTTAAGCAAGTGCGTGAAGTATTAGGTGGAAATCCGTTACCATTACAATTACCAATCGGTGCTGAAGATACTTTTAAAGGCGTTGTTGATTTAATTAACAATCGTGGTATTGTATGGAATGAGCATGATAAAGGGATGACTTTTGAAGAAGTTCCTATTCCTGCTGATATGGTTGAAGAAACTAAAGAGTGGAGAGAGAAATTATTAGAATCAATTGCAGAATTTGACGATAAATTAATGGAGAAGTATTTCGAAGATCCGAATTCAATTTCGGAAACAGAAATCCTAGCTGCATTACGTCAGGCTTGCATTGCGAATAAAGTAGTCCCAATGTTATGTGGTTCATCTTTCAAAAACAAAGGTGTACAAACAATGTTGGATTATGTTATGGAGTTGATGCCTTCTCCAATGGACAAAAACAATATTATTGGAACAAACCCTGATACAGATGAAGAAGTTCAACGTCGACCAGACGCAAAAGAACCATTCACTGCATTAGCCTTTAAGATTGCTACTGACCCATTTGTAGGTCGTTTAGCATACTTCCGTTGTTATGCTGGTAGGTTAGATGCAGGGTCTTATGTTTTGAATACACGTTCAGGACAAAAAGAGCGTATTTCTCGTATCTTCCAAATGCATGCAAATAAACAAAATCAAATTCCTTTTATTGAGGCGGGTGATATTGGTGCTGCAGTAGGATTTAAGGATATCAAAACAGGTGATACATTATGCGCTGAAAATGCACCAATTGTATTAGAAGCAATGAATTTCCCTGAGCCAGTAATCGGATTAGCTATTGAGCCAAAAGCGCAAGCTGACGTAGATAAGTTAGGAGTTGCTTTAGGTAAATTAGCTGAAGAAGATCCAACTTTCCGTGTAAAGTCAGATGACGAAACTGGTCAAACAGTTATCAGCGGAATGGGTGAGCTTCACTTAGAGATTATCGTTGATCGTTTACGTCGCGAGTTCAAAGTTGAAGTTAACCAAGGTGCTCCTCAAGTTAATTACAAAGAAGCTATTATGGGATCTTACGATCACCGTGAGGTGTATAAGAAGCAAACTGGTGGTCGTGGTAAATTTGCGGACATCAAGTTTTCGGTTTCTCCTGCTGATACTGATTTCGAAGCTACAGATAAGAATGGTGGATTACAATTCGTGAATGAGATTACAGGTGGTAACATTCCTCGTGAATTTATCCCTTCAGTTGAAAAAGGATTCCGTCAGGCAATGGTTAACGGGGTATTAGCTGGTTATCCAATGCAATCAATGAAGATTCGTTTAACAGATGGTTCTTACCATACAGTCGATTCAGATTCATTATCGTTCGAAATTTGCGCTCGTACTGCATTCCGTGAAGCTTTACCTAAAGCGAAGCCGGTATTGTTAGAGCCAATCATGAAGTTAGAAGTAATTACTCCAGAGCAAAACATGGGTGATGTAGTAGGTGACTTGAACCGTAGAAGAGGTCAGATGGAAGGAATGGATAGTCGTGCAGGAGCGCAGGTTGTTAAGGCAAAAGTTCCATTATCAGAAATGTTTGGTTATGTAACAGTTTTGAGAACAATAACATCAGGACGTGCATCATCAACAATGGAATTCAGTCATTACTCAGAAGCTCCTCGTAACGTAGCTGAAGAAGTGATTGCAAAATCCAAAGGGAAAGCAAACGCCAATTAATAATTACAAATCTTAAATAGTAATAATCGTTCTTTTAAAATGAGCCAAAGAATCAGAATTAAATTAAAATCTTACGATTACAATTTAGTAGATAAGTCTGCTGAAAAAATCGTTAAGACGGTAAAGCCTACAGGTGCTGTAGTTAATGGTCCAATTCCATTACCAACAGAGAAGAAAATTTATACAGTTCTTCGTTCGCCACACGTAAACAAGAAGGCAAGAGAGCAGTTCCAATTATGTAGCTATAAGAGATTATTAGACATCTATAGTTCAACTGCTAAAACAGTTGATGCTTTGATGAAGCTAGAGTTACCAAGTGGGGTTGAAGTAGAAATCAAGGTTTAGTTAGCTCAGCACAAATCGTTCTTTAAGAAACAATGACGATAGGTTCGTCAAATTATAATTAATCAATTAAGTCCAAAACAACTAAAACGTAGTTAAGATGGCAGGTATCATCGGAAAAAAGGTCGGCATGACCAGTATCTTCGATGCAGAGGGAAGAAATATCCCATGCACCGTTGTAGAAGCAGGCCCTTGTGTTGTAACACAAGTTAAATCGGTCGGAACGGATGGCTATGAAGCAATCCAGTTATCATTCGGAGAAAAGAAGGAAAAAAACACTTCAGCTCCAATGATAGGACATTTCAAAAAAGCAAACACAACACCAAAGCGTGAAGTCATAGAATTCACGAATTTTGAAGATGAGTTTTCTATTGGTGATGTTGTTAAATGCGATATTTTTCAAGAAGGTGACTTCTGTGAAGTTGTCGGTACTTCCAAAGGAAAAGGTTTTCAAGGAGTAGTTAAACGTCACAACTTTAGTGGGGTTGGTGGATCTACTCACGGTCAACATGATCGACAACGTGCTCCAGGTTCATTAGGTGCTTCTTCATGGCCATCACGAGTTATGAAGGGTATGCGTATGGCTGGTCATAAAGGAAATTCACGCGTAAAGCTTCAGAATTTAGTAATTGTAAAGGTACTTCCTGAGCAAAATCTTTTGTTCATCAAAGGAGCGATACCAGGTCATAAAGGTTCAATTGTAACGGTATTGAAATAATCATGGAATTAGCTGTATATAACACATCAGGAAAAGAGACAGGCCGTAAAGCATCTCTTAACGATAACATCTATGGCATAACGCCAAATGATCACGCGATCTATTTAGATGTAAAACTTTATAACGCCAATCAGCGTCAAGGTACGCACAAGGCAAAAGAAAGAAACGAGATTTCTGCTACAACAAAAAAGTTGAAGCGTCAAAAAGGAACTGGTGGTGCCCGTGCGGGTTCAATGAAATCACCTGTTTTCGTTGGTGGAGGTCGTGTATTCGGTCCTCGTCCAAGAAACTACTCGTTCAGTTTAAATAAGAAATTAAAGCGTTTAGCTAGAATTTCTGCCCTAGCTTACAAGGCACAGGCAAATGGTGTAATGATCGTAGAAGATTTAAATTTCGCTGCTCCAAAGACTGCTCAAATGGTAGAATTGGTAAAAAATTTAAATTTATCTGAGAAAAAAACATTAATTGTTGTTTCGCAAACAAATAAAAACGTATATTTGTCCTCCCGAAATTTGACTCGCAATAAAGTAGTAGTTGCTTCAGATTTAAATACTTACGATATTTTGCATGCTCAGAACCTTTTAATTACTGAGGGTTCATTGCCGATTATCGAGAGTACATTGCTCAAAAAATAACTCGTTATGGCTTGATGACAAGGTAAGTCAAGCTGTTTGAAATGATAAATAATTAAGTGCTCTGGCACGATAAACCAAGAGATAGAATAAAATGGAAATTCTGAAGAAACCGGTCGTAACCGAAAAGATGAACCGGATCACGGAGAAGCAGCCACGCTACGGCTTTATAGTAGACAAACGCGCTAACAAGATTGAAATCAAGAAAGCGGTTGAGTCTATGTATTCTGTAAACGTTGAGTCTGTGAACACAATGGTATTTCGCGGAAAGTCGAAATCTCGTTACACAAAAACTGGTTTTGTTACTGGTGCGCGTCCTAATTTTAAGAAAGCAATTGTTACCTTGAGAAAGGGCGAGAGCATTGATTTCTTCAGTAACATTTAATTCTAAGAAAGAAAGAGAGCAATGGGAACTAGAAAACTTCGTCCAATGACCCCCGGTCAGCGTCATGCAGTACGTAACGACTATTCAGAATTAACTGCAAACGAGCCTGAAAAGTCACTCGTAGTATCAGTAAAGCGCAGTGGTGGTAGAAATCACAGCGGTAAGATGACAATGCGCTACATAGGCGGTGGTCACAAAAAAGCATATCGTATTATTGATTTTAAACGCGATAAAGAAAACATCAATGGTAAAGTAATGACAATTGAGTACGATCCAAACCGTACTTCTTTTATTGCATTAGTTAATTACAGTGATGGAGAAAAGCGTTATATTATTGCACCAACAGGTTTAAAAGTTGGTCAAGATATTATGTCTGGTGCTCAAGCAGCTCCGGAAGTTGGTAATGCACTTCCATTAAAAGACATTCCTTTAGGTACATTAATTCACAACATCGAGATGCGTCCTGGTCAGGGTGCGAAAATAGCACGCAGTGCTGGTTCGTACGCTCAGTTGGCAGCTCGTGAAGGTAAGTATGCAACTATCAAGATGCCTTCTGGCGAAACTCGAATGATACTTGTTAACTGTATGGCTTCAATTGGAACAGTTTCCAATTCAGACCATAATAAAGTTAGCAGTGGTAAAGCGGGAAGAAATCGTTGGAAAGGTATTCGTCCTCGTGTTAGAGGGGTTGCAATGAACCCAGTTGATCACCCGATGGGTGGTGGTGAAGGACGCGCATCTGGAGGACATCCAAGATCTCGTAAAGGCTTATTAGCTAAAGGATATAAAACTCGTAAATTAAGTAACCCGTCCAACAAGTACATTGTTGAACGTCGTAAAAAATAATTGATACAATAAACACATGGGCCGTTCGCTTAAAAAAGGACCGTACATCGACTATAAATTAGAGCAGAAAGTGCTTTCGATGAACGATACTAGTAAAAAGTCTGTTATCAAAACATGGTCACGCAGATCAATGATTTCACCTGAATTCGTGAATCACACATTTGCTGTTCATAATGGAAATAAATTTATTCCTGTATATGTTACGGAAAATATGGTTGGACATAAGTTAGGTGAGTTTGCACCAACCAGAAATTTCAGAGGACATGCTGGAAGTAAAGATAAAGGTAAGAAGTAATAATCATGGGAGCTAGAAAACGTAACGCCGCAGAAGCGCGCAAAACCGCTCAGAAAGAAAAGTCTTTCGCCAAATTAAATGATTGCCCTACATCTCCTCGTAAGATGAGATTAGTTGCAGATATGATCCGTGGAAAAAAAGTAGATCTTGCTTTAGCAATGCTACGATTCAGTACAAAGGAAGCTGCAGGCCGCTTAGAGAAGTTATTATTATCTGCTTTAGCAAACTGGCAAGCAAAAAATGAAGGCAAAAGAATTGAAGATCAGGAATTATATGTGACTGACATTAATGTTGACTCTGGTCGTATGTTAAAACGTCTTCGTCCGGCACCTCAAGGACGTGGTTACAGAATTCGTAAGCGTTCAAATCATGTCACTTTGTTAGTCGACACGAAAAAAGTATCAATTAAAGAATCAACAACAGAAACAATTGCATAATAACGAGTAATGGGACAAAAAGCACACCCGATAGGAAATCGTTTAGGTATCATCCGTGGATGGGATTCAAACTGGTATGGCGGAAAGAATTATTCTGACAAATTAGTTGAGGACGAAAAAATCCGTAAATATTTATTAGCTCGTCTTGCAAAAGGCGGAGTGTCACGCATAGTGATTGAAAGAACTTTGAAGTTAATTACTGTTACAATTCATACGGCTCGTCCAGGTATTGTAATTGGTAAAGGCGGAGCTGAAGTTGATAAATTGAAGGAAGAAATTAAGAAGCTTACTAAGAAAGATGTTCAAATAAACATCTATGAAATTAAACGTCCTGAAACAGATGCTCAGTTAGTAGCAGATGGAGTTGCTCGTCAGTTAGAAGCAAGGATTTCATTCCGTCGTGCAATGAAGCAAGCAGTAGCAGGAACAATGCGTGTTGGTGCAGATGGAATTAAAGTTAACTGCAGCGGACGATTAGGTGGAGCGGAGATGGCTCGTTCAGAACAATATAAAGAAGGTAGAGTTCCATTACATACATTCCGTGCTGATATTGATTATGCACTAGCAGAAGCTCATACAGCTTATGGTATCATCGGAGTTAAAGTATGGATTTGCAAAGGAGAAGTTTACGGAAAACGTGATTTATCGCCAAACGTAGGATCTAATGCAAGTTCGGGAGCGAGTGGAGGTTCTTCAAAAGGAAGAGATAATAATGACCGTGGAGGAAGAGGTGATCGTGGTAAAGGTGGAAGAGGTGGAAGAAACGATCGTGGTCGTGACAGAAAATAAGCATTAATTAAATTAAAAATAACCATCAGCATTATTGCTGGCAAAGTATAACTCAAGAGAGTCATGTTACAGCCAAAGAAAACTAAGTTTCGTAAACAACATAAAATGGTTCCAAAGGGAACAGCTACAAGAGGTACATCTTTAGCGTTCGGTTCTTTCGGAATAAAATCTTTAGAAACTTGCTGGATTACATCCCGTCAGATTGAAGCAGCCCGTGTTGCGGTAACTCGTTACATGAAGCGTGAAGGACAAATTTGGATTAGAATATTTCCTGACAAACCAATTACTCGTAAGCCGTTAGAGGTACGTATGGGTAAAGGTAAAGGAGCTCCTGAATTTTGGGTAGCAACAGTTAAACCAGGCACTGTAATATTTGAAGCTGAAGGTGTTTCAATGGATATCGCCAAAGAAGCATTGCGTTTAGCAGCACAAAAATTACCGGTAACTACTAAGTTTGTAGTAAGACCAGATTATCAAGCATAATAATTAAAAGAACGATATAGCCATGAAACAGTCCATCGTAAAGGATCTGACAACAGACGAAGTTCGAATGAAAATTAAAGAGGAGCGTGCAGGATACGTGAAAATGAAAATGGCTCATGCCGTTTCTCCAATAGAAAACCCAATGAAGTTACGTGATGCGAGAAAAGTAATTGCTCGTTTAGAGACTGAACTTCGAAATAGAATGAACCAACAACAAGCTGCCCAATAAATATCATGGAAGAAAGAGCGCTTCGTAAGGAACGTATAGGAATCGTAACCAGCACCAAAATGGACAAGTCCATAGTTGTGTCTGTAGAAAGACGTGAAAAACATCCCAAGTATGGGAAATTCATCAAGAAGACCAAAAAGTTTATGGCTCATGATGATAAGAACGAGTGCGGTGTTGGAGACACTGTACGTATTATGGAAACACGACCATTAAGTAAGCTTAAACGCTGGAGAATGGTTGAAATATTAGAAAAAGCGAAATAATAATCCTGTATCCGGCTATTGGAATTTTAATAGCCATACAACCAGATAACGGAAAGAGAATATGATACAGCAAGAGTCAAGGCTCGTAGTAGCCGATAACAGTGGTGCCAAAGAGGTACTTTGTATCCGTGTGCTGGGCGGAACAGCTAAACGATATGCATCGTTAGGAGATAAAATAGTAGTTTCTGTGAAAAATGCATTACCTAGTGGTAACGTAAAGAAGGGAACTGTATCCAAAGCGGTAGTTGTTCGTGTTAGCAAAGAAGTTCGCCGCAACGACGGATCATACATTCGATTCGATGACAATGCAGTTGTACTGCTAAATAACCAAGATGAAATGCGTGGTACGCGTATTTTCGGACCAGTTGCACGTGAATTACGTGAAAAACAGTTTATGAAAATCGTATCACTAGCTCCGGAGGTACTATAACATGGAACGTAAATACAATAAACAACCAAAGCTTCACATTCGCAAGGGCGATACAGTGAAAGTTATTGCAGGTGACTCAAAAGGTCAGCAAGGAAAAGTGCTTCAGGTTTTTCCTTTAAATAAGACTGCAATCGTTGAAAAAGTAAACTTGGTTTCTAAGCATACGAAACCAAATGCACAAAATACTCAAGGAGGCATAGTAAAGCAAGAAGCTCCTATTAACTTATCAAACTTACAAGTAGTAGATCCCAAATCTGGTAAAGCTACTCGTATCGGTAGAAAACTTGTTGACGGAAAATTAGTACGTTACGCTAAAAAATCTGGGGAGGAAATCAAGTAATGAACTTTGAACCGCGTTTAAAATCAAAATACCGCAGCGATATCGTTAAAGCGTTGCAGGAAAAATTTCAGTACAAAAGCAGTATGCAAGTACCTCGTTTAACAAAGATTTGTTTAAACCAGGGATTGGGTGATGCGGTTGCTGATAAGAAGATTATTGAATCTGCTATAAATGAAATGACTACAATTACAGGTCAAAAAGCAGTATCAACAAAATCTAGAAAAGATATCTCTAACTTTAAGTTACGTGCTGGCGTTCCAATCGGAGTACGTGTTACTTTAAGAGGAGACCGTATGTATGAATTCCTAGATCGTTTGATCTCTGTTTCATTACCTCGTATCCGCGATTTCCGTGGAGTAAACGACAAGGGCTTTGATGGCCGTGGTAACTACACTCTAGGTGTAACAGAACAAATTATCTTCCCTGAAATCGATATCGACAAAGTGTCAAAAATCCAGGGTATGGATATCACCTTCGTAACTACAGCTACAAAAGATAGCGAAGCGATGGAACTATTAAAAGAATTTGGTATTCCTTTCAAGAATCAGAATAAATAAAATTTCAAACGATGTCAAAAGAATCAATTAAGGCGCGTGAATTAAAGCGTATCCGTGCGGTTGAAAAATATGCTGAAAAACGCAAAGAATTAAAAGAAGCAGGAGACTATGATGCTTTACAAAAGCTTCCTAGAAATGCAAATCCTTGCCGCGTTAGAAACCGTTGCAAATTAACTGGTCGCCCTCGTGGATATATGCGTCAGTTTGGAATTTCAAGGGTAATGTTCAGAAAACTGGCACTTGAAGGAAAAATTGCAGGAGTTACCAAAGCAAGCTGGTAATTAAACAGAATAATTTAATAAACAGAGAATAATTTAATCATGTATACAGATCCAATCGCTGATTACCTTACAAGAATTCGTAATGCGGCAAAAGCAAATCACCGCGTTGTAGAGGTTCCTGCTTCTAATATGAAGAAGCAGATGACAAAGATTCTTTATGATAAAGGCTTTATTGCGAATTACAAGTTTGAAGAAACTGACAACAAACAAGGTTTGATTAAAATCGCTTTGAAGTATAACCCGATTACAAAAATGTCGGCTATCGCTTCAATTCGCAGAGTAAGTAAGCCTGGTTTACGTAAATATGTAAATGCAGAAAAACTTCCTAGAGTTATTAATGGACTAGGGATAGCAATCGTTTCAACTTCACGTGGCTTGATGACGGATAAAGAAGCTCGTCAATTGCACGTAGGTGGTGAAGTAATTTGCTATGTATATTAATCATTAAAATAAAAGACGAAGAATATGTCACGCGTAGGAAAACTACCCATTCAAATACCAGGCGGAGTACAAGTGAGTGTTAATGGCACTGAGGTATCCGTAAAAGGACCAAAAGGTTCTTTGATTCAAAAGATCGATGATGGCATCAATGTAAATATTGAAGGTTCTGAAATCGTATTGACTAGAGCAACAGATCAAAAGAGACATCGTGCGATGCATGGTTTATACCGCGCATTAATCAATAATATGGTTACTGGTGTTTCTTCAGGTTATAAAATCGAGCAAGAACTAGTTGGGGTAGGTTATCGTGCTACAAATCAAGGAAACGTTCTTGATTTAGTATTGGGTTACTCTCACCATGTAGTTTTCGAATTACCTGATGAAATTAAAGTTTCTACTCGCCAGGATAAAGGTCAAAATCCGATTATCACGTTGGAAAGTCATGATAAGCAATTATTAGGACAGGTAGCAGCGAAAATCAGATCATTACGTAAGCCTGAGCCATACAAAGGAAAAGGTATTAAGTTCGTTGGCGAATCATTACGCCGTAAAGCAGGTAAATCAGCTTCTAAAAAATAATAAAATTCAGTCACTCATAAAGTGGTTATTTGAATCATGCAAGATAAAAAGATATTACGCAGAAATAAGATACGCTCACGTATCCGCAAGGCCGTAAACGGAACGGCAGAATGCCCAAGGTTATCAGTGTTTCGTTCTAACAAGGCAATATATGCTCAGATAATTGACGATTTAAAAGGTCATACAATTGTTGCTGCTTCATCAATGGAAAGTGGAGTAGATAAGAAAGCGAACAAAGTAGATCAAGCAATCGCAGTAGGTAAATTAGTAGCACAGAAAGCTACGGCAGCTGGTGTTTCAGCAGTAGTTTTTGACCGTGGAGGATATTTATATCATGGTCGTGTGAAAGCATTGGCAGAAGGTGCTCGTGAAGCAGGACTTAAATTTTAATTATTAACGATAGACATTCATTAACAAGATGATTCAAAATAGTAAACGTGTAAAGTCAACTGATACAGAACTTCACGATAAATTAGTGGCAGTAAACCGTGTTACCAAAGTAACTAAAGGTGGACGTGCATTTGGATTTGCAGCGATTGTTGTTGTAGGTGATGAAAAAGGCGTTGTTGGTCATGGTTTAGGAAAAGCTAAAGAGGTTTCTGATGCAGTTACCAAGTCGATTGATGATGCAAAGAAAAACCTTGTAAAAGTTCCAGTTCACAGAGGTACAGTTCCTCATGAGCAAGAAGGTAAGTTTGGTGGTGCAAGAGTATTCTTGAAGCCAGCAGCTCCGGGAACAGGAGTAATTGCAGGTGGTGCGATGCGCGCTGTGTTAGAGAGCGTTGGAATTACAGACGTACTTGCTAAATCTAAAGGATCATCAAACCCTCACAACGTAGTTAAAGCTACAATCGATGCATTGCTAAAAATGCGCGATCCTCATGCAGTAGCTATGCAAAGAGGAGTTGAATTATCAAAAGTATTTAACGGCTAAGATTAATTTATATAAAAAGCAAGACTGAAAATGGCAACATTATCAATTACACAATTAAAAAGCGGAATTGACCGTAGCGAAAACCAAAAGCGTACTTTAAAGGCTCTAGGTCTTCGTATGCACAAAACGGTTGAGTTAAACGACACACCTCAGTTAAGAGGAATGATTGCAAAAGTGTCACATTTAGTTAAAGTAGTAGAAAAATAATCCTTAAGATATAAAGAATATCTCATCATGGAATTAAATAATTTGAAACCTGCGAATGGCGCAGTAAAAAATAGAAAAAGAATAGGTCGCGGAGCAGGTTCTGGTCACGGTGGAACTTCTACACGTGGACACAAAGGTGCTGGATCTCGTAGTGGAAATAGTCGTAAGATTGGTTTCGAAGGGGGACAAATGCCTTTACAACGTCGTTTACCTAAATTCGGATTTAAAAACATTAACCGTGTAGAATACACAGGTATCAATTTAGATGTTTTAGAAAAATTAGCAGCTCAAGGTATTAATGAGTTTACTCATGAGACTTTTGTTAAGAAGGGATTAGCATCAAAGAATGATTTAGTAAAGATATTAGGGCGTGGAACTTTAACTGCAAAGGTTAATATTACAGCACACGCTTTCTCATCAACAGCAAAAGAAGCAATTGAAAAAGTAGGCGGAAGCACCGCAACTCTATAAGCGCTTATGAAAAACTTTATCCAGACTCTTCAGAACATCTTTAAGATTGACGATTTAAGAACAAGAATCGTAAATACAATTTTGTTCTTATTAATTTACCGTTTGGCAGCACATGTTGTATTGCCTGGGGTAGATCCTTCTCAATTATCTGGTTTGAAAGACCAGACTTCAGGCGGTATTTTAGGCTTGTTGGATATGTTTGCCGGTGGAGCTTTTTCTCAAGCTTCTATTGTTGCATTAGGAATTATGCCTTACATATCAGCTTCAATTGTTGTTCAGTTGTTGGGTATAGCAGTGCCTTACTTCCAAAAATTACAAAAGGAAGGCGAGAGTGGTAGAAATAAGTTGAATCAATTTACGCGTATTTTAACTGTAATCGTTGTAATGTTTCAAGCTCCAGGTTATTTGATTAACTTAAAGACTCAGGCGCCCGGTGCAATTATCGCATATACTAATCCAGGATTAATTTCACCTACCTTCTTTATGATTATGGCAACTTTAATCATTATTGGTGGTACTTTATTCGTAATGTGGTTAGGAGAGCGTATCACCGAAAAGGGAATTGGTAATGGTATATCTTTAATTATCATGACAGGTATCATTGCGCGTTTGCCTTTTGCATTACGTGATGAGTTCTTCTCTCGTTTAAATGAGCAGGGTGGTGGATTAGTGGTTTTCTTAATCGAGATTGTAGCATTATTTGCGATTGTAATGGCAGTAATTTTATTAGTTCAAGGTACTCGAAAAATTCCAGTACAATTTGCAAAGAAGATTGTTGGTAATAAACAATACGGCGGAGCACGTCAATATATACCATTGAAAGTTAATGCAGCTGGTGTAATGCCAATTGTGTTTGCTCAAGCAATTATGTTTATTCCTGCTTATATAGCTCAATTTTTCCCTGAGTCTGATATGTGGAGAGGATTTGCAGCTTCAATTACTGATTTCAATTCAGGATTATACAATGTTGTTTTCGCAACTTTAATTATCCTATTCACTTATTTCTATACTGCTATCGCTGTCAATCCTAGTCAGATGGCAGATGATATGAAAAAGAATGGTGGATTTATACCTGGAGTTAAACCTGGTCGCAAGACTTCGGAGTTTATTGATGACGTAATGTCAAAAATTACATTACCTGGGTCTATCTTCTTAGCATTAGTTGCAATTATGCCAACTTTTGCAAAGGCTATTGGAATTAATTCAAACTTTGCACAGTTTTATGGTGGTACTTCATTGTTAATTACAGTGGGTGTTATCCTAGATACATTGCAACAAATAGAAAGTCATTTGCTTATGCGTCATTACGATGGATTGATGAAATCAGGACGCATTAAAGGTCGCTCAACACCTGCAACTGCCTAATTTGTTTATACACGGAAGTTGATGAGCAGCGGAGTAATAGTGTATAAAACAAAGGAAGAAATTGAGCAACAAAGAGAGAGTTCTTTACTTGTTGGAAAGACATTGGCTGAAGTAGCCAGTAATTTGAAACCTGGAGTAACCACTTTGCAATTGGACACGATTGCGGAGCAGTTTATCAGAGATCATCAGGCCGAGCCTTCGTTTAAAGGATACCATGGATATAAGCATTCATTGTGTATTTCAGTAAATGAGGAAGTGGTTCATGGTATACCCGGTTCACGAGTTATCATGGATGGAGATATTGTTTCTATCGATTGTGGAGTGTTTAAGAATGGATTTCATGGAGATTCAGCTTATACATTTCCCATTGGTGTTGTTTCTGAAGATGTTTTAAACTTACTAAGAGTCACAAAAACATCGTTGATGCAAGGAATAGCCAAAGCACGAAACGGCAATAGAGTAGGTGATATTAGTGCTGCAGTTCAGGAATATGCTGAATCGTTTGGTTATGGAGTAGTGAGGGAGTTAGTTGGACATGGAGTAGGTAGAAATCTTCACGAAAAACCTGAGGTGCCGAATTACGGAAAACGTTCTTCTGGACCTGTGCTGAATGAAGGAATGGTTATAGCAATTGAACCAATGATTAATATGGGGCCACGTCACATCAGACAATTAAAAGATGGCTGGACAGTGATAACCTTAGACCGATTACCTTCAGCTCATTTCGAGCATACAGTAGCAATTACTGATAGCATGCCCGATGTCTTAAGTTCTTTCCAAGAAATTGAAAACGCAATAACAAAAAATAAAAATATAACCGAGGTCATCTCGACGAAAATATAGTATATGTCAAAACAACCAGCAATTGAGCAAGATGGGGCGATAGTAGAAGCCCTTTCCAACGCAACATTTCGCGTTGAGCTTGAAAATGGTCATGAGATAATAGCTCATATTTCTGGAAAGATGAGAATGAATTATATTAAAATCCTCCCTGGCGATAGAGTAAAAGTGGAAATGTCACCATACGATTTATCAAAAGGCAGAATAACATACAGATATAAATAACAGTAAAATCATAATTGGAATCCCAATTAAAATAACAGGAAAATGAAAGTACGCCCATCCTTAAAAAAGCGCAGCGCCGATTGTAAAATCGTACGTCGTAAAGGTCGCCTTTATGTAATCAACAAGAAAAACCCACGCTATAAAATGCGTCAAGGGTAATAACCATTAAATTTGTCAAACATTAAGTAATTATATCCTTCAATGGCTCGTATATCAGGTATAGATTTACCAAAGAATAAAAGAGGTGAGATCGGTCTCACATACATCTTCGGAATTGGACGCTCAAGCGCTCAAAAAATTCTTGCAGAAGCTGGAGTTAGCTTCGATAAGAAAGTTAATGAGTGGAACGATGATGAGTTAACAAAAATCCGTACAATCATTAATGATCAATTTAAAGTGGAAGGAGCATTACGTTCTGAGACTCAGTTGAACATTAAGCGTTTAATGGACATCGGTTGCTACCGTGGTGTTCGTCACCGTTCAGGTTTGCCTGTTCGTGGACAACGTACAAAAAACAACTGTCGTACCCGTAAAGGAAAGCGTAAGACAGTAGCAAATAAAAAGAAAGTAACTAAGTAATAATTGAAAAGATAATCCATAACAATGGCTAAACAAACTAAAGCTGTAAAGAAAAAAGTAGTAAAAGTTGAGGCTGCAGGAGAGGCGCATATCAGTGCTACTTTTAACAACATTATCATTAGCTTGACAAATACTTCTGGTCAGGTTATTTCATGGGCTTCTGCCGGAAAGATGGGATTCAGAGGTTCAAAGAAAAACACACCATACGCTGCTCAGTTAGCTGCTGCAGATTGTTCTAAAGTTGCTTTCGACTTAGGACTTCGTAAGGTAAAGGTTTTTGTTAAAGGACCTGGTTCTGGACGTGAGTCTGCAATCCGTACAATTCATACCTCAGGTATTGAAGTTACAGAGATCATGGATATCACTCCAATTCCTCACAATGGATGTCGTCCTCCTAAGAAGAGAAGAATCTAATCAATTTTAAACCACTTAACGAGATAATAATTTACAATGGCAAGATATATTGGCCCCAAAACCAGAATAAGTAGAAAGTTCCGTGAGCCTATTTACGGTCCTGATAAAAACTTCGATAAGCGTAGCTATCCTCCAGGACAACATGGACAAAATAAGAAGCGTGCAAAGGTTTCTGAATATGCTGTTCAGTTAATGGAGAAGCAAAAAGTAAAATACATGTACGGTATTCTTGAGCGTCAATTCGCTAAGATTTTTGATCGTGCTTCAAGAATGGATGGTATCACAGGTGAAAACTTATTAAAACTAGTTGAATCACGTTTAGATAATGTTGTTTATCGTCTAGGATTAGCTCCTACTCGTTCTGCAGCTCGTCAATTAGTAGGTCATCGTCATATTACAGTTAATGGTGAATTAGTTAATATCCCTTCTTACATTTTACGTGCAGGTGATGTTGTAGCAGTTCGTGAGAAATCGAAATCTGTATCAACAATATCAGAAGCAGTTGCATCGAGAACAAACAAATATGCTTGGCTTGAGTGGGACGGAAGTAAAATGGCAGGCAAGTTCTTAAATGCTCCTGCTCGTGAAGAGATCACTGAAAATATTAAAGAACAATTGATCGTCGAGTTGTACTCTAAGTAATCTTGAAAATCGATTATCCCTTTAATTAAAATTAACCAACCAAAAAAAATAAATATAAAACCATGGCAATATTAGCCTTTCAACAACCAGACAAAGTGATTATGAATCATGCTACCGAAACTTTCGGTCAGTTTGAGTTCCGTCCTTTGGAGCCTGGATACGGTATTACAGTTGGCAACGCTTTGCGTAGAATATTATTAAGCTCACTTGAAGGGTATGCTATCACTTCTGTGAGATTAGGAGGAGTTGATCATGAGTTTTCTACAATCAAAGGTGTTATTGAAGATATGACGGAAATTATCCTGAACTTAAAACAAGTTCGATTTAAGCGTCAGATTGAAGGAACAGATTCTGAGAAAGTTCATGTAACAGTTGGTGGAAAAGATACATTTACTGCTGGTGATATAGCAAAACATACAACAGCATTCCAAGTATTAAATCCTGAGTTCGTGATTTGTAACATGGAAACTAGTGTAAAACTAGAGTTAGATATTACAATCGAAAAAGGTAGAGGTTATATTCCATCTGAAGAGAACAGAACTAGCACAGCTCCAATTGGAACAATCTTCTTAGATGCTATTTACACACCAATCCGTAATGTAAAATATTTCATTGAAAACTTCCGTGTTGAGCAAAAGACCGATTATGAGAAGTTAGTACTTGAAATCACAACTGATGGTTCAATTCATCCTAAAGATGCTTTGAAAGAAGCTGCTGAAATCTTGATTCATCACTTCATGTTATTCTCTGATGAGAAGATTACATTGGAGTCTAAGCCTAAGCAACCAGCTGAAGAATTAGATGAAGCTACGTTACATATGCGTCAGTTATTAAAAACTAAATTAGTGGATATGGATTTAAGCGTTCGTGCATTAAATTGCTTGAAGGCTGCTGATGTTGACACATTAGGTGATTTAGTTAGTTATTCAAAAGCTGACTTATTAAAATTCAGAAACTTTGGTAAGAAGTCTTTAACAGAGTTAGAAGAACTAGTAAGAAGTAAAAATTTAAACTTTGGTATGAACGTATCGAAGTATATGTTAGATAAAGATTGATTATTAATACATCAGTCGTAATAAGTTAAAAATTAAAGTAATTATATTATAAAATGCGTCACGGTAAGAAAAATAACCATTTGGGCCGTAAAGAAGGGCATCGCTACGCGTTGCTTAGTAACTTGGCTGTATCATTAATTACGCATAAGCGTATCTTTACAACAGTTGCCAAAGCAAAAGCGCTTCGTGTTTTTGTTGAGCCTATCATCACTAAATCAAAAACAGATTCAACTCACTCTCGCCGTACGGTGTTTGCTGATTTGCAAAATAAAGAAGCTGTTACTGAATTATTCAGAGCAGTTGCTACTAAAATTGCTGATCGTCCGGGTGGATATACACGTATCATCAAAATTGGTAACAGACCTGGTGATGCTGCGGAAATGGCAATGATTGAGTTGGTTGATTTCAATGACAATTTATTGAAAGATAAAGGTGCTAAGAAAGCTACTAAAACACGTCGTCGTGGAGGTGCTACTAAGAAAGCTACAACAGCTAAAGCTGATAATGCAGCTGAAGGAACAGCATCAGAAGAATAAGTTTATTTAAATAAAAGATAAGTGGGTTATTGTTTAGCAGTAACCCACTTTTTTATTGCCTAATTGCCCTAATAAAAAAGCCCTGAATATTCAGGGCTTTCATTTTTTGAATCGGTTTATATTATTTTACACGCTCAACATAAGAACCTGTGCGAGTGTCAATCTTGATTTTTTCTCCTTCACCAACAAATAATGGTACGTTAACGATTGCACCATTTTCCATAGTTGCAGGCTTTAGCGTGTTTGTTGCAGTGTCACCTTTAACCCCAGGTTCGCAATAGGTAATCACCATTTCAACGAATGTTGGAGCTTCTGCAAGAATTGGCATTTCACTTTCAAAAGAAACTTTAACTTCCATTCCTTCTTTTAAAAACTTCAATGCATCTCCGAACAACGAATCAGGGATTGGAATTTGTTCAAAGTTCTCTTTGTCCATACAAACTAAAAATTCTCCATCGTTATAAAGATATTCCATCATCTTATATTCAACACGTGCAATATCTACTTCTTCACCAGAGCGAAAGCGGTTTTCTAGAATTTTTCCATTTCGGATATTACGCATTTTACCTTGATAGAAAGCGCGTAAGTTTCCTGGTGTTCTGTGTTGCCATTCAGTTACCACACATAACTCACCGTTTATTCTTAATACTGTTCCTACATGAACATCACTAGTTGTAGCCATTTTGATTTAAATTAAAGAAGGCAGAGTGGTAGCTCTGCCTTCGGTTTTTTTTAACGATTAACCTTCTACTACTTCGAAGTTTAATTTTGCTTTGATATCTCTGTGAACATTGATTTCAGCAACATATGCTCCAGTCTTTTTAATGTGATCTGTAGGCATTGTGATTTGCTTCTTGTCAATTTCATAACCCATTGCAGTAAGTTTATCTACTAACTGTTGAGATGTGATAGAACCAAATAATTTACCGTTTTCGCCAACTTTAGCTCCAACAGATAATGTTACGCTTTCTAATTTAGCAACTAATGCATCAGCATCCATACGCAATTTGTTAATCTTGTGCGCACGTTGTTTTACTGTTTCAGCATTAATTTTTTTGTTGCTTTCATTTGCAATTACTGCGAATCCACGTGGGATAAGGTAATTCAATCCATAACCATTACGAACTTTCACGATTTCATCTGCGAAGCCCAGGTTTTTGATGTCTTGTTTTAAAATTACTTCCATGCTATTGTCCTCCTCCTTATTTTAATAAATCTGTTACATAAGGCATCAATGCTAGATGACGAGCACGAGCGATTGCCTGTCCAACTTTACGTTGGTACTTTAATGATGTTCCCGTTAAACGACGAGGAAGAATTTTTCCTTGCTCATTAACGAACTTGGTTAAGAAAGTAGCATCTTTATAATCGATGTACTTAATTCCAATTTTCTTGAAACGGCAGTATTTCTTTTTGTTTACCTCTACTGCCGGTGGATTGAGGTAACGGATTTCTCCATTTACGTGTGTAGTTGCCATGTTCGGTTTCGAGTTTTAAGATACTGATTCTTCTTGTTTTTTCTGAGATGCATTCTTGCGTTTGCGCTCGTTGTACGCGATTGCGTGTTTGTCAAGAGCAATTGTTAGGAATCGCATGATGCGCTCATCTCTTTTGTATTCAACTTCCATTTTAGCGATCAATGTTGGATCAGCTTGGAATTCGAATAAGAAGTAAAAGCCTGTGCTTTTCTTCTGGATAGGATAGGCCAGCTTGCGTAATCCCCAATTGTTCTCATGAACAATTACGGCTCCGTTATCGGAGAGGAATTTACGATACTTTGCAACCGCTTCATCAACCTGCTCTTGTAAAAGAACTGGAGTAAGAACGATTACAGTTTCATACTGCTTGGTCATTTTTTTTGTTTGTTAAATTAATTAAATTGAATTATCCCCATTTTTAGGGACGGCAAAGATAAGGCTTAAACTATTAAAATCAAACAAGAACTATTAAAAATATCCTGTTTTTTACTCGTAGCGCAAGGCCTCTATTGGGTCAAGTTTTGAAGCTCTTATTGCTGGATATAATCCACTCATAATTCCAACAATAAAACACAGCGTAAATCCCATTATCATCCAGCCCCAGGGGATAATAACTCCTGCTCCGGTTGCGAATGCTACCAAATTTCCAATCAAAATACCTAGTAAAACACCTAATAACCCTCCAATCTGACAAATAACAATTGCTTCTGTTAAAAATTGTCGTCGGATATTCTCTGCTGTTGCTCCAAGCGATTTTCTTATGCCAATTTCGCGTGTTCTTTCGGTAACAGATACAAGCATAATATTCATCAATCCAATCGCAGCTCCTAAAAGTGTAATTACCCCAATAAAAATAGCTGCTGCCCTTAGGTAAATCAAGTTGTCAAAAAGCGCCTTCGATAAGCTATCACTTTGCGATAATCCAAAGCTATCAGGATTTCCTAATTGGTCCTTTCGGATGGTTCGCATCAGACCAGTAGCCTGCCCATTTATCATTTGCAAATCACTAACGGAGTTTGCTTTTATTGTAATTGAATAGGATGTTCTATTTGACAAGTAATTCATTTTAGCATTTAAAATTGGAATAGCTACCATTTTATCGCCTCCAAACCCCATACTACTTCCTTTTTCTAAAAGACTACCGATAACTCGATATTGTTTGCTGCCAATATAAACCAACTTATCTACGGGTGATTGATTTAGAAATAACTTATCTGTGATTTCTTTTCCAAGCAAACAAACGTTCGCACCCATATCCAGATCTTGTTTGTTAAAATTTCTTCCCGATTTTATTTGATATCCCAATACCTCAAAGTAGTTTTCATCAACTCCCATCACTAAAATATTGGGGTTCGTTTTCTTTGATTCATAACGGACACTTCCAACAGGAGTAACGGATACCGACAATGATACAATGCCGGGCGAATCAAAATGATCTTTAAAATAGGTTGCCTGATAAAAATTAATAGGAGGGAACACATTCCTTTTTCCAGGTCCATGCCCCATTCGGATAGAGGAGGAAACATTTCGGATGGTGACAGAATTACTACCCATCATTGAAAAGCTATTATTCAAAGAATACTTTACAGCATCTATAGCGGTTAATGTCCCAACCAATGCCATAATGCCTAACGCAATAATAAAAATCGTAAGTGAGGCTCTCAACTTTTGACTTTTGATGGCCTGTAACGATATGGATAAGTTTTCCTTTGTAGTCACTTGTCAAAAGTACATATGATTGTTGGACATCGCCTAATAAAACATAAATGTTTTTCATTTTTCCTTTGCTTTTTGGCCGTGTAGTGCGTATACTTGCATAACAAAATATAATAACATGAAAAAAATAGCATTTTTAATCGCATTCTTCACGTTGACATCTGTTGCATTTGCAAATGCACAATCAACTGAAAAATTATCTCAGCAAAATCCTGAGAAGAAAGAAAAAACATGTGACAAGAAATCTGATAAGTCATGCTGCTCTAAAAAAGAAGCAAGCACAACTTCTAAGTCTTGTAACAAAGATGGTGAAAAAGCAGAAGTGAAAGCTTGTTGCAAAAAAGACCACGAAACGACAGAAAAGAAATAAAAAAAGCCCCGAAATTTTCGGGGCTTTTTTTTATTGTAGAATATTTTTTATCTGATTCAAAGAATTTACGGTAATGTAGTTTTCATCAATTGTATCCAACTTACTTTCTGGAGATAAGTAAATAGCTTTCATTCCTGCGCCGATGGCACCGTGAATATCAGCTTCCAATGAATCTCCAATCATCAAACAGTTTTCTGCTATACTTGCTCCGCTTTTATTCATTGCATATTTGAAAATATCGGGGTTCGGTTTATTAAATCCAACTTCTTCAGAAATAAATATATGCTCAAAATATTTTCTTAATCCCGACTCCTCCATTTTAATGTATTGTACTTCTTTAAATCCGTTGGTGATAATTGAAAGAGTATAACGGCTTTTAACAGTATCCATTAATTCGATGGCGCCTTCAATAAGATTTTTCTTTAACGGCGTACGACTAACAAAATGACTAGCAAAAAATTCATTGATGGCATTATCGAAAATTTTTAATTCTTCAAGTGTGAACTTAAATCGATTTACTCTGACTTCTTCTTTCGTTACTTCATGCTTTGCATATTTTTTCCATAAAACATCATTATGCTTCTGATAGGTTTTGTGAAACAAGTCAAATGAAACATTAAAGTCTTCTTGAATTTTAATTTCGTGATGTATTTCTTTTAAAGATTCTTTGGCGTTCTTATCAGTATCCCATAATGTATGGTCTAAGTCGAAGAAAATATGAGTGATGTTTTTCATTTAGTAATTTGTTCTTGTAAGTCGATAACATTTTTAGCATGAAAGATTTCAAAAAGGCTAACCATTAATATTGACCAAAATAAAATAGAAATAAACATGAAAAGAAAAATTTTTCTTTTGTTTGGCTCGAAACTATTTGCCACAATTGTACCTATGGGAATGGATAAAATTACAGGTGTAAGAAATGCGATTCCAAACAATCCGTATTTGCGAAATATTGTAACGAGTCTTCTGTTTCTTTTAGTGAACACTTTTTTTGGCTCCTGATTATTGTCCACGTAGGTGTATTTGATTTTTACAGGCGCATCAATATCCGCAATTGGTTCTGAATAATTATTACTACCACTAAAAGTCTTCTTAAACTTGAATTTTAAAATCATCCAGACTTGATGAATTTTTTTCGAGAAAAAAGTAAAAACGAAAACTCCAAGCATTCCGCCAATAACGCTATACAATATAACTTCAAAGAAAGAAAAGTCTTGACTTTTGTTGTAATAGGCAAATGTAGGACCTGTAACGAATTTAACGCTACTCAATAAAATCACCTGAATAATTTTAATGATCTCCTCCATAATTATAAAAACAGGAGTAAATGTTAATGTTGTGTCTTAGTACCGAAAGCTAAATCACCAGCATCTCCTAAACCTGGAACGATATAAGATTGTGCAGTTAGCTCTTCATCGATAGCACCTATCCATAACGTTACATCAGATGGTAAATGACTTTTTACATACTCAACGCCTTCTGTGCTTGCAATACAAGCAACTATATGTGTGTGTTTTGGACGACCACCTTGTAACATTTCTTTGAATGTTACAACGATTGAAGAACCTGTAGCAATCATTGGGTCGGCAAGAATTAAAATTCTGTTTTCCAAACTAGGGCTGCTCATATAATCTAAGCGAATATCAAAGCTTCCATCTTTATGATGCTTTCTATAGGCTGAAACAAAAGCATTATCTGCACCATCGAAATAATTTAAAATTCCTTGATGAAGAGGTAATCCTGCTCTTAAAATTGTTCCTACAACAGGAAGTTCTTTCATTAACGGAGTTGGCGCAATACCCAATGGAGTTACTACATCTTTCGTTTCGAATTCCATCGTCTTACTTATTTCATAAGCAGCAATCTCTCCAATTCTTTCGATGTTTCTTCTGAAACGCATTCTGTCTTTTTGAATTTCTACATCTCTTAATTCTGCAATAAAATGATTGATGATAGAACTCTTTTCGCTTAATAAGTGTACCATGGTGTCTGTTTTTAAATAAATAATCCTCCGTTAATATGCAGTGTCTGCCCAGTAGTAAATTGACCGCCTGTTCCACACAAATATAAAACTGTTTCAGCAATACTATTTGGATTACCGAGTGATTTTAATGGAGTTGATAGTATGAGTTCGTTTCGTAGTTCTTCATTTATTTCTCTGATCATGCCAGCATCAAAATAGCCTGGCGCAATACAATTAACACGAATATTTGATGAGCCTAATTCAATTGCTTGAGTCCGTGTTAATCCTTCAATGCCTGATTTGCTTGCCGCATACGCTGACGTTCCAGCCACAGGTCTGTGTGCAACAATAGATGAAAAATAAATAATACAACCTTCGTTTTGTTTTTTCATCTGTGGAATCAAATGCTTACTTAATAGCATTGGTCCCGTTAAATTAATTGCAAGCACTTCATTCCATTTTTCTACTGATTGTTTCCAGCTCATTCCACTGTAAGAAATGCCAGCTAAATGAACGATTGCATCTATTCTGTTGAAATCAATAAGTAATTGTTGTGTTGCGTTAGCTATGCTTTCTTCGGATGAAATATCTGCGGTATAAACTTTAAATTGCAATCCTCTTTTAGTTGCTTCATTTTGGAAAATTGAAAAATCAAAATCCGTATTACGATTAATAGCCGCTATATGATAGTTTGAACGTAACATCGTAAGCACAACTTCTTGTGCTAGTCCGCCACTAACGCCTGTGATAACTGCAACTTTATTTGACATAATTACTTTTTCAACCAACGAATCATTCGAGGCAATTCGTTTTTTTCAAGATGTAAATATACTGAATCTTCTGCTCCAAAACCTTTGAAAAACTGTCTGA
>CAMBYJ010000003.1 GCA_945872015.1 Chitinophaga pinensis
AAGAAACTGGTCCTGGTTTAGTATTAATCGAAGGGGGTACTTTCACTATGGGACGTACAGAACAAGATGTTGTTCAAGACTGGGACAATATCCCGCGTCGTGCTACTGTTGCATCTTTTTATATTGATGAAACAGAAATTTCAAACGAATATTACCGTGAATATGTATATTGGTTAGAGCGTGTTTTTGGGACAGATTATCCTGAAGTGGCACGTAAAGCATTGCCTGATACATTAGTATGGCGTGATCGTTTAGCGTTTAACGAGCCTTATGTTGAATTATACTATCGCCATCCTGCATACAAAGATTATCCTGTAGTAGGCGTTAATTGGTTACAGGCAAGTGATTATTGTGCATGGCGAACAGATCGTGTAAATGAGCAAATTTTAATTCGTGAAGGGATTTTACGTGTTAATCCAGCTCAGGTTAATGAAGATAATTTTAATACAGATGCATATTTAGCAGGTCAATACGAAGGTTTAGTTAAAAGTCCTCTTACGGATTTAAACCCGAATATCGATACTCGTAAAGTTAGAATGGAAGATGGAATTTTACTTCCAAGATATCGCCTACCAACTGAAGCTGAATGGGAATATGCTGCATTATCTTTAATTGGTCAAACAATTTACGAAAATGTAAATAATCGTAATCTATATCCTTGGCAAGGTCATGCAGTACGTGATGCTGATGATAAGTTTAAGGGCGAAATGTTAGCAAACTTTAAGCGTGGTCGTGGTGATATGATGGGGGTTGCTGGTAAGTTAAATGATAACGCAAGTATTACTGCTCCGGTTTATTCTTATTTACCGAACGATTTCGGTTTATACAATATGGCAGGTAACGTTTCTGAATGGGTAATGGATGTTTATCGTCCTCTTTCTCACGAAGATGTTTCTGACTTCAACTCTTTCCGTGGTAACGTATTCCAAACACAATTACGTGATGAAGAAGGTGCAATTGCTGAAAAGGATAGTTTAGGAAGAGTAACTAATCGTAACGTTACAGATGAAGAAGCTAGCACAAGAAGAAACTATAAAAAAGCAGATAATATTGGCTACTTAGATGGTGATGATGAATTGGATGAAGATGGAAATGGACTAGGATCTAAATATATGTCAGGAAAATCTACTATGATTGATGATAAAGCACGCGTAGTTAAAGGTGGATCTTGGAAAGATTTAGCTTATTACTTAACCCCAGGAACAAGAAGATTCCTAGATGAGAATCAGCAAACTGATTGGTTAGGATTCAGATGTGCCATGGCTCGAGTAGGAAGTCCTACAGGAATCAATGGAAACAAGAAAAGATAAAATCAAAATTTAAAGGGACTTCGGTCCCTTTTTTTATTTCATGTAGAAGCGTTGATAAACTTATTTTTCTCAGTTTTTTTCAATCCAAGCATTCATTAAATTTGTTCGATACAATAATAAAATGAAGGTCTACTATTTATTAAAAATTAAGGGTAAGGCTAAAATTCCCGATTATGTTCAACTTAGAGATGATAAGTTTTCTTTGTTGGCTTATTTTCGATTAGACAGACCTGAAAAATCACTTACAAAGATTGGTTTAGAAAATGAAGAGGCTAAAATCATGAGTTTTCTAAATGAAATACCATTTGGGAAAGTGAGTAAACTAGAACTTAATTAATGCATATGAATAGTCCTGTTGTAGCCCTTAACGATATTGTTGTTTCTCACGATAGTCATGTTGTTTTAAATAATGTATCACTCTCAATTTACAAAGGCGACTTTGTTTATATGATTGGTAAAACCGGAAGTGGAAAAAGCTCATTGTTGCAGCTGCTTTACGGCGAATTGCCAGTAGTTAATGGAACAGCAGAGGTCGTTGGCTTTGGATTAAATTCTTTGAAATCTAAAATGATTCCTGAACTAAGAAAAAAAATCGGAATTGTGTTTCAGGATTTTCAGTTACTTACAGATCGCTCAGTAGAAAACAATCTCGTATTTTATCTTGAGGCAACAGGCTGGAAGTCTAAATCAGAAATTAAAGAAAGGGTAGACCTTGTTTTGGATCGAGTAGGACTTCTTGATAAAAGAAATATTTTACCTAACGGACTTTCAGGCGGCGAACAACAACGATTAGCAATAGCGCGTGCATTACTTAATGATCCCGAATTAATTATTGCTGATGAGCCTACAGGCAACCTTGATCCTGATTCTAGTAATGATATTATGAAGCTGCTTTTTGAAGTCGCTAATAGCAACCGTGCTGTGTTAATGGTGACACATAATTATTCCATTATCGATCGTTTTCCTGCAAGGGTAATAAAAATTGAAAATGGCAAATTGATGGAACTAGGAACTGAAGTACAAAAGTGGGCTTCTTTAACCTGATAATTTCTCAATTATTTCAATAATTCGTGTTGCATTAACTTCATTGTCAAAATATAAATTCAATTCTTGAATTCTTTTATTCCTTTGCTCTGAGGTAAATACATTTTTCAAATTATCACTAATAAGTTTTTTCATCTCATTAGTGTTTTTTGCCAGGAATGTTAGTTCAGGCATAGGGAATCCTTCAATCATAGCTTCGTTAACAATAACATGCTGCCCTTTATATAGCGAATCAATTAGTTTTAATTTAATACCTGTCGATTGAAATGTTGGTAGTGCTATCACTCGTGCATTTGCAATCAAATCAGTTATTTCTTCAAAGCTGGGATTTTTAATAAAGCGTATGTTATTTGTTGATTTGTAATTCAAGTTATGGCCATTGCTGGAACCAGCAATGATGTATTTAATTGTGTTATCAGTAAATACATCGTTTATTAAATAATCAACGGCCGCTATGTTTTCAGAAACATTTAAATTGCCATGGTATAAAACATAAGGCGCTTTATCTTGATTGTAATTTGAAGTACTCGCACTATTGAAAGTCGCTGAATGAAAAGGTGGAATGGTAGTGATGTTATCAACCCCTGCTGAAGAAAGTTTCTTGGCATCAGCATTAGAAATTGCAAGGTGAAATGCAGCGTCTTTAACTTTGTTGAGATAAGTCTTTAGCTTCCTCGATTCAATAAAATAGTAGAGCTTGTGGAGGATGTTATTTGTTGACTTGTATAATCCGAAATAGTAATCATGCTCAATATTATGATGGCGAATTATACTTCTGTTGCAAATGGATTTGTCTTCTGTAATCAGTTTTGTTGTGTGGAGTCCTTCAAATAATATTGGATAATTATTTTTATTAAGATTTGCTTTTAACTCATCTGAATTTCTCGATTGAACAATATAAGGATTTGTTGAAAGTTGTTGAGCAAGTCCGTTTTTTCGTTTATATATAAATACTTCATCACAAATTTGATGGAGCATTTCAATATCATTGTTGTGTTTAGTAAAAAAGTGCAAATGGATTTTTATTCCAATTGCAGCAAGTGATTTTATTTTAAAATAAACATCAATTACTCCTCCATAGTTAGGCGGATAGGGATTATCAAATGTAACGATGTTTAGATGTTTATCCAATTTGCTTAAATATTGAAAGTAATCTTTCTTTCTCTTTATCCCAGTTCAATTCCCTAGCAGCAATTGCTGTATTGTCTTCCCATGTTTTAATCTGTTTATCCGACGATAACATTTCTTCAATAAGGTTTGAAATATTTTTAGGGTCGTGGTCAGAGCAAATTTTTCCAATGTTGTAACCGACAACAATATTTTTTAATTCTGGTAGGTTTGATGATAACACAGGAATGCCAGCGTGAATGTAATCGAACAGTTTATTAGGCAGACTTAATTTGTAATTAATATTGTTTGCCTTGTCTAATGTGATTCCCAGATTACTCGCAGCTGTATATTTTCTTAAAATTTCAATTGGCTGCTTGGATATAAACCAAACGCAATCTTTCAGATTTTTATCAAGAACGATTTTTTTCAAATCAGGAATAACATCACCGCCACCAACAATTAACAATAAATAGTCAGTTAAGTATTTCATCGCCTCAACTAATTCTTCTGCGCCTCGGTCAATGTTAATTCCCGCACCCTGAAGAATAATTACTTTTTTTGATTGCGGTAATCCTAATTCCCGTTTTAAATTTTCACGCTCGCTTAAAAATGGTTTGGTAATTAACGGCACATTCCTGATTACTTTAAAATCTTTGTTGTATTCTTCTTTAAATAATTGCGCAATACTTTCATTAACGGTAATTGCATAATCTACCTTAGGTAGACAATAGCGTTCAATTTTTTTCCAGATCCGTTGAACTTTAGGACGATTAATTAGCTCTGGAACTCCTGTAAAATACTCATGACTGTCATACACCAATGGTATTTTTTTGAGTTTGGCTGCTAAAAGGTTAGCAGGAAGTGTATCAAGATCGTTACTTACAAGTATATCAGCATGATGCCACAGCAGAAACCAGAATAGCCGGATATTATAGAAAGCATAGAACATCGGCCCCTTTTCTGCCCATAACTTAAATCGGATGGAGCGGTAGCGCTTCGGACTCAATTCTGTACTGGTTTTCAATGATCTACCAATTACCAATACACGATAACCAGCCTCTTTCAAGGTTGTTGCGGTTCGATTTACCCTTTGATCGGTGCTTAAATCGCTGGTTACAGAAATCAGAATTCGTTGGGCCATGTGCGGACAAAATTAAACTTGTGGTCCGAATAATCGATAAATTGGTTCAGAAAACCAATAAAACATTGTTTTTTCGATTGTTTCGTATCGTTCGTTAACCTATATTTGCGCCTCTGAAAATTAACAATAAAATCGATGCAAAGTAAAGGCGCAGTTAAGTTATTAGCCATCCTATTGGCCCTTGTTTGTTTGTACCAATTATCATTTACATTCATTACACGAGGTGTTGAAAGCGACGCGAAAGAATTCGCAAAGGGTGACGAACAAAAAGAAAGAAATTATTTAGACTCACTTTCTGGTAAAGGAGTTTATAATCTTTTTGTGAAGGATTACTCCTATCAGGAGTGTAAAGAAAGAGAAATCAATCTAGGTCTTGATTTGAAAGGCGGGATGAACGTTACCTTGGAAGTTTCCGTGGTTGACTTAGTTCGTTCGTTGGCTGGAGCAAATCAAAATGACCCAACTTTCAAAAAGGCAATTGACCGAGCAAATGAATTGCAAAAATCTTCTAACAAAGGTTTTGTAGATTTATTCGGACAGGCTTACAAAGAAGTTGATCCTAACGCAAGTTTAGCAGCTGTTTTTGCTAACATCGAGAATCAGGATAAAATTAATTTTAACAGTACAAACGATCAGGTGTTAAAACATTTGAACGAAGAAGCTGCAGCTGCAATCAGCAGATCATTTAATATTTTAAGAACTCGTATCGATAAGTTCGGTGTAACGCAACCAAATATCCAGCAGTTAGGTTCTGGTCGTATCTTGGTTGAATTACCAGGTGTTAAAGAGCCAGAGCGTGTACGTAAATTATTACAAGGAACAGCAAAGTTAGAGTTCTGGGAAACTTACACATTTGGTGAAGTTGCTCCAAGTCTAGTAGCAGTAAATAAGATGTTATCTACAGCTACTACTCAAACAAAAGATACTTCTTCATTAGCACTTCAGGGTGTTGTGAAAGATTCTGCAAGCGTTGCAAATGATACTTCGAAGGCAACAATTGCTGATGCAACTAAAGATACTTCTAAAAAAGCTGGAACAATTTCTACCAAAACAGATACTGCTAAGAAAGATACTTCGAAACAATCTTTCGAACAGTTTTCAAAAGAGAACCCTTTATTCGCATTATTATTCCCGGCTGATGGCCAGGTAAAAACACAAGAAGACAAAAATGCTGTAGATAAGCAAGCTATTGTTGGATATTGTGCTATCAAAGACACAGCAAGTTTAAATGCAATGCTAGCTCGTGAAGACGTAAAGCAACTTTTACCTCGTAACTTAAGATTGTTATGGTCTGTTAAATCAGTTAGCCCTGAAGTAAAAACATTGCAGTTAATTGCAATTAAAGTTTCTAGTCGTGATGGTTCTGCTCCTTTAGATGGAGGTGCTATTTCAGATGCTCGTCAGGATTTCAGCCAGTTTAATAACAAGCCAGAAATTAGTATGAAGATGAACCTGGAAGGTGCTAAAATCTGGAAGCGTTTAACTGCTGAGAACGTCGGTAAACAAATCGCAATCGTATTAGATGATTATGTTTATTCATTCCCTAATGTTCAAGGTGAAATTCCAAATGGTAGTTCAAGTATCACAGGAAATTTCTCAATCAATGAAGCGAAAGATTTAGCAAACATTTTAAAGGCTGGTAAATTACCTGCTCCAGCAAGAATTGTTGAAGAAGCAGTTGTAGGTCCGTCTTTAGGAAAAGAAGCAATTAACAACGGTTTAATTTCATTCGTTGTTGCATTATTAATTGTATTCGTATTCGTTTACTTCTATTATAGCACTGCAGGATTAGTTGCGGATTTAGCTCTTATCTGTAACATGTTTTTCATTATGGGTGTGTTAGCATCATTAGGTGCTGTTTTAACACTTCCTGGTATCGCAGGTATCGTCCTAATTATCGGGCTATCTGTCGATGCAAACGTCTTAATATTTGAACGTGTACGTGAAGAGTTAAGAGCTGGAAAAGGATTACGTCTAGCAGTAACCGATGGTTATAAGCATGCATTGTCGTCAATCATCGACTCTAACTTCACAACATTGATTTTAGGTGTTATCCTATATGCTTTCGGAAGCGGTCCGGTTCAAGGTTTCGCAACCACATTAATTATTGGTATCCTTTGCTCAATGTTCTCTGCTATCTTCATCACTCGTCTGATATTCGAAGGAATGTTAGATAAAGGTAAAGACATTAAGTTCTGGAATGATTTCTCTAAAAATGCTTTCCAAAATATCAACTTGCCATTCATTGAAAAACGTAAAATTTACTATACTATTTCAGGAATAGTTATCGCGGCTGGTATTGTATCAATTGCAACTAAAGGATTTAACTTTGGTGTTGATTTCGATGGAGGTCGTACATATGTAGTTCAGTTTGATAAGTCATTAACAACTGAGGAAATCAGAACATCATTGACGAAAAACTTTGGTGAAGCTCCTGATGTTAAGACTTTCGGTACTGATAACCGTTATAAAATCACCACTGATTATTTAATCAATGATGAAAACAATTCAGAAGCTGAAACAAAAGTTACTACAGCTTTATTCGAAGGAGTAAAAGGATTTTATCCTGCTGGTTTAACAATTGAAAAGTTCAAGGCTGATAATATTATCAACTCACAGAAAGTAGGTGCAACAGTTGCAGATGATATTAAAACTTCTGCGGTATGGGCTATCTTATTTGCTTGTGTGTTGATGTTCGTTTACATCTTATTACGATTCAAGAAATGGCAGTATGGTTTAGGTGCAACAGCAGCTTTATTCCATGACGTATTGATGATTTTATCAATCTATTCAATTTTCAATGGTATTTTACCATTCACGCTTGAAATTAATCAGGACTTTATTGCAGCGTTATTAACGGTAATGGGTTACTCAATGACAGATACTGTCGTGGTATTTGACCGTATTCGTGAATACGTTGGAATTCATCCAAACTTAAATCAGAAAGAAGTAATCAATAATGCATTGAATGCAACATTGAGTAGAACAATGAATACCTCGTTAATTACTTTCTTCGTATTATTAGCAATCTTTATTTTCGGTGGTGATGTAATCCGTGGATTCTCATTCGCCTTATTAGTAGGTATCGTTGTAGGAACATACTCTTCATTGTGTATCGCTTCACCAATCGTAATCGACTTCGATAAGAAGAAGGAATAATTATTTAGTTTATACAGAAAAGGGAGGTTTTTTAAAACCTCCCTTTTTTATTTTGCATTCATTTGTTCGTTCACAATTCGAATTCCTTCATCAATACTTCGAGGATGATAATCTAAATCATGTTCGGCTTTGGTAATAACAAATCCTGTTTTTAAAGGACGCTTAGCTGGTTGGTTTAATTCGGCTGTACTAACGGGGTGGATATACTTCTTATCTAGTCCGAAATAATCAGCCACTTTGTAAGCAATATCAATAATTGAAATTACCTCACGTCCGCTTACATGATATATGCCCGTTGCTTTACGATTAGCAGCTTCATAACATGCTAATGCCAAATCTTCAGCGAGCGTAGGACCCCTCAGCTGATCACTGATTACCCGAATATCTTTTTCTTGCTCTAAAGAGTTCTTCGTCCAAAGTATAATGTTGGAGCGTTGCACATCATCTGTTATTCCATAAACTATCATCGTTCTTAGAATAGAAAAAGGATGACCGCTTTCCGACACAATTTTTTCAGCCTCGAGTTTTGATTTAGCATAAATGCTAAGTGGGTTAGGGGTGTCCTCTTCCGAATACGGACCTGCAGTTCCATCAAAAACGAAATCAGTGCTGATGTAAATTAAATGAGTATTTAAGTCTTTGCATGCATCAACAATGTTTGCTGTTGCTGTAATGTTATTCAAACGACATTCATTTGGCTTTAATTCACATTCATCAACATTGGTCATTGCTGCAGTATGAATAATACAATCTGGCTGATGCTTGATAATTACTGAAACTACATTTTCGTGGTTCGTTAAATCAAGTGTTTCAAAAATATAACCTTGCTTGTCATTAATTCTGTTTTCGCCTCGCGCTGTTGCAATACATTCAACATTGGTTTTAGTCTTTAATAAATAAACCAGCTTTTGTCCGAGTAGTCCATTGGAACCAGTAATCAGAATTTTCATTTAAATTAAAATACTTAAAAGGTTTTGAATTTGTTCTTGAGTTCCTAAAACGAAAACTTTCGATTCATGATCCATGATAGTATCAGGATCTGGATTGATATTGTAAATACCATCTTTGTTTTTAAATCCGATAATGTTTGCACCACTCTTATGTCTTACCTCTAGTTCACGGATTGACTTATTTTTAAAAGGCTCTTTTAATTTAGAGCAATGAATTTCTTCCAATCGAATGTTGATGGTTCCTGTGATGTAGTCCATGAATTCTAGTACATCAGGACGTGTAACTAAAGTAGCCATATGTGTTCCGCCTATTTTATCAGGCATAATTACATTGTCGGCACCTGCTCTTCGAAGTTTTCCTTCTGAAGTGTCTTCTGAAGCTCTGCTGATTATTTTTAATTGGGGATTTAACTCACGCGCCGTTAAAACAACGAATACATTAGCCGCATCATTAGGAAGTGTAGTAATTATTGCCTTAGCTCTTGTGATTCCACTTTCAATTAAAATTTCATCCCGCGTGGCATCGCCTTCAATAAATAAAAATTCATTCTGCTCTTTTAATTCATCAAGTGCAATTTGTCCGTTTTCAATTACCACGAAATTTTGTCCGTGACTTGTTAATTGATCACAAGCTTGCTTGCCATTACGCCCGTAACCACAAACAATAACATGGTTGCTCATTTTGTCTATCATCTTTGAAGCTCTTTTGTTTTTATAAAATTTTTGTAGTTCGCCCTCTAATACATATGTTGTGAGGGTTGAAATTCCATACGCAAATACTCCAATTGAAATTATAATTAATACACAAACGAACCATCTTCCTGCTTCTGATAATTCATAAGCAGTGCCAAGTCCAACTGTAGAAAGTACAATTATAGTTGAATAAAACGCCTCAGAAAAGTTATAGCCTTCAATTAACATAAATCCCGCTAATCCAAAAATCAATGCAAACGAAATTAAAAGGAATGCGATTTTTATATTCTTTAAAAAACGGTTGTGTTTTTTCTGCATTCAACAAATATAAAATCATTTAGGCTTTTATCATTACACACTACATTAATTTTTATCAGCTTTTTCAAATTATTGCATCTTCATAACAGTTGCGCCGATTTTGCAATGCATACATTTGTTTTTTGAACAGTACATATTGTTTAGTTCTATTAATGCTTGTGTTTCTCCTGCATTCGAAAATTTAAAATTTGATTGCTCCCAGATTTCAGTGTATTTATTTTTTTCTGGTTTGATTTGATAAAGCCATTGAATTGATTTTTCTTGAAGATTTTTATTCCCAATTTGTTTGCTGTATGAGTAGCAAAAGGGAATAACAGCATTTATTACAATATTGTTAATCGATTCAATTCCCAATGACTTTGAGTTAATAGTACTTGATTTTTCAAAGTGAAAATGGGTAGTCCAGAATTCAGATGATTCCGTAGAGAAGATAGATTGCAAACTTTCAAGCGTGCTTGCATTGATACATCGTTTGAATATTCTTTTTTGTTTGTATAAAAGCATCGCAAATTGCGCTATGCGAATGGTTGGAAAATTAGATGGACGAAGCTTGCCAAACTTCCAAATCGCTGGATGTAATGATTGCAAGTTGTATTTATTTTGTTGGTTTGCAAACTCTCTTTTTAGTTTGATTACATAAGGGGCGTCTGTTGTTGTTTGCAGTAAACCGCCAACACCAAAAAGTAAAGCTTCTACTTTTAATAATTCGTTTGATTCACGATCAATAATTGACAATGGAATTGTTTCTGCTAATAATTGTAAGGGAACAGCATTCACTTTAAATCCAAATGACTTTGCCAATAGATGATAAAAGGACTCGTCCCAATTATTATTTGTTTGCTTAAGTTGTTCGAGGATTATTTTGTTTTTGCTTTCTAATCTTTCTTTTAAGGATACATAAAACATTTCTTCAATGATTTTTTTATCGAGATTTTCAAGAAATGGTCTGCACGGATAAACCATTGAACTCGATAAAAAGAACCGTTGATACCGTGATAAACTTTCTTGATAAAATTTATTTTGTAAGGTGATGGTAGGTATGATGCTGCGGTCTTTTCGATGAACATTCATGTCATGTTCTAAAACTACATGCAAGATGACATTATCATAACTAGGGTCTTCTTGATGTTTGTGTCTGTACCAATCGCTGCTCCTAATATGAATTTCAATATTACCAGCCCAGGTAATGTTGTCAATCATTATTTGGCAATTAAAAAAATCAGGACCCGCATGATGATTATACAGACCTTTTTCAATTATTTTAATTGAATGTCCTTCTTCTGTTTTTAAATCTTTTGAATCGAACAATTGTTCCTTCCATACAAAATGTAAAAAGTCCTCTTTCATAGTTGCTATTAAAGAGGACAAAACTATACTCGAATGAAGCGATTATTCGGTTATTAAGTATTTACAAACGTTTAATATTTAAAGCTTCTACGAAGTGAAAAAAAACGAAATCTGTATAGGTTATACAGAAGCAAATTCCAGAAAAGGTTTTTGATTTGGTATTTCTCCGATTATCTTATTGAGACTATTGAAGCGATAGTTAAATATTTTTTTTAGTTGTGATTTAATGTAAACCTGATTCATAATATCGCCTATAAATCCAAGAGGAATTTTATAGTGCACTACATCAATCATTTCTACACCGCCTTCCACTTCTCTTAAAGAATGCTTATGATGCCACATGGTATAAGGGCCAAAGCGTTGTTCGTCAACAAAAAAATAAGGAGCATTCACGTGGGTGATTTCTGTGACCCATCCCATCGTGATAAATGGAATTGGTTTTACATCATAAGTAATAATCATACCCGCAAACATTTTATCGCCTTGATTAAAACCTGAAGTGATATCAAACCCCATATAAGGTGGTGTGATTTTTTTTAGGTTATCGGGACTAGATAGAAAAGTCCATGCTTCCTCCAATGTACATGGCAATGTTTGTTTGGTGGTTAAAATATGCAAACTCATTTTTTGTGTTTTTTACATGCATTAGAGCAGTAGATAACTTCATCCCAGCACTTCTCCCATTTTTTTCTCCAGGTGAATGGCCGATTACATACCGAACAAAGCTTAGAAGGTAAATGCTCTTTTTTTACTCCTCTCATGTTACTTCAACAATGCCGATTTGAAAATGTTTTGTTTTTAAATTTTATTATGACTTCAATTTGTTGTAGTTTATTCTATAATTTTGCCAAAACCCAATCGTCACATGCCACATAGTGCCACTACCGCCAAATATATTTTCGTAACAGGTGGAGTTACCTCCTCATTAGGGAAAGGAATTATTTCTGCTTCATTAGCTAAGTTATTACAATCAAGAGGATACCGCGTAACAATTCAAAAGCTTGATCCTTACATCAATGTTGATCCAGGCACGTTAAATCCCTATGAGCATGGAGAGTGTTTTGTTACCGACGATGGCGCTGAAACAGATTTGGACTTAGGGCATTACGAACGATTTTTAAATACCCCGACTTCTCAAGCTAATAACGTTACTACCGGAAAAATTTATCAAACAGTAATCAATCGCGAGCGCGAGGGTGCCTACCTTGGAAAAACAGTTCAGGTAATCCCGCATATTACAGATGAGATTAAAAGGAGGATTAAATTGCTGGGTGAAACCGGGCAGTTTGATATTGTTATAACTGAAATTGGTGGAACTGTCGGCGATATTGAATCACTTCCATACATCGAGGCTGTTCGTCAGTTAATCTGGGAAATTGGTTCAACCAATGCAGTTGTTATTCACTTAACATTACTACCGTATTTGTCAACGACTGGCGAGTTAAAAACAAAGCCAACACAACATTCGGTAAAAATGCTTTTGGAGTATGGAATTCAACCAGACATATTAGTTTGCAGAACCGAGAAGCATATGAGTCACGATTTGCGTCGTAAAATAGCCTTGTTCTGTAATGTAAACGTAAATGCCGTTATTGAATCCATTGATGCTTCAACTATTTACGAAGTTCCTCTTTTAATGATGAAAGAGCAGTTGGATAAAGTGGTTATGCATAAGCTTAAATTACCTTCTAAGCATGAACCTGATATGCAAGCTTGGAAAGATTTTTTAGGTAAGTTGAAAAATCCTGTACGAGAAATTAAAGTTGGATTAATTGGTAAATACATCGAATTAAAAGATGCTTATAAATCAATTGTAGAATCGTTCATTCATGCTGGTGTTGCAAATGAGTGTAAGGTGGAGTTGGTGTGGATTCACTCAGAAAAAATCGATAATGACAATGTGAAGTCGCAGCTTAAAGGATTAAATGCAATTCTTGTAGCTCCAGGATTTGGTGAGCGAGGTATTGAAGGAAAAATTACAGCAATTAAATATGCCCGAGAAAACAATGTCCCTTTTTTAGGTATCTGCCTTGGGATGCAATGTGCAGTGGTTGAGTTTGCTCGTAATGTTTTAGGACTAAAAGGAGCACATTCAACAGAAATGGATGCGAAAACAAAGCACCCGGTAATTGATATGATGGCAGAGCAGAAAACCATCAAAGCAAAAGGTGGCACTATGCGCCTTGGGGAATATCCTTGTAATATTACCAAAGGAACTAAGGCCTTTAGTGCTTATGGCAAATTAAAAGTTGCAGAGCGTCATCGTCATCGTTATGAATTCAATAATGCCTATCTAAAAAGTTTCGAAGCTGCTGGAATGACCGCTTCTGGTATTAATCCAAATACTGGTTTGGTTGAAATTGTAGAGGTGAAAAACCATCCTTGGTTTGTTGGAGTTCAATTCCATCCAGAGTATAAATCTACGGTAATTAAGCCTCATCCTTTGTTCGTCAGATTTGTAAAAGCAGCTTTAGAAAACTAAAATTCAATATCCCTCAGTATTTAAGGTAGCAGGTTGGTTTCCTTTGTATATTTGCGCCTCAATATTGAAATTTCATGGATCGTAATTCACTTCTTGGACTGGTATTAATTGGAGCTATTTTAATTGGCTACTCTTATTTAACAGTTCCAACAGCGGAACAATTAGCAGCTCAACAAAAAACAACGGATAGTCTCGCACTAGTTGAAAAAAATAAAAAAGCAGTTGTTGCTACTGAAAAAGCAGTAATAAAAGCAGCTGATACCAATTTGGTTGTTGCAGATACTCTTGCAGACTCATTGGCTACTCAGGAATTAACAAATAAGTATGGTGTTTTTGCAAGCGCTGCCGCGGTAGATACTTCAGTTTATACTTTAGAAAATAAACTTATTAAAGTTAAGATTTCTTCAAAGGGCGGTCGAGTAAAATCGGTTGAATTAAAAAACTATAAAAACTTTGAAGGAAAGCCTGTTACATTGTTTGATGGTGATTCATCTGAGCTCGCATTAAATTTTTTCGCGAACAATCGTAGTGTTTCAACAAGAGATTTGTATTTCGCAGGAATTAAATCTAGCAATACTATCGCGATGCGTTTGTATGCAGGTTCTCAAGATAAGTACATCGAGTTTTTATATTCTCTAAAGGAAGATGATTACAAACTAGGCTATAAAGTCAATTTTGTAGGATTAAATGATGTTATCGCGCGTAACACGAATTATGTAGAATTATCGTGGAAGCAATTACTGAAGAATCAGGAAAAGGACATGAGTATGGAGAGAGCCAACTCAACCATTTATTTCATGTTTACTGATAATGAGGTAGATTATATCTCTGAAACTGAAAATGAGGCTAAAGATCTTACCACAAAAGTAAAATGGGTAGCTATGAAGCAGCATTTCTTTACGCAGGTATTGATTGCAGATACTGAATTTGAAAAGCCAACTCGTATAGAAACAAAAAATGGTGAAGAAGGTGATTCATACGTGAAGTCTACCAAGTCATCCTTCACTCTTCCATATACGCACAATGCGCAAGAGTCGTTTGGAATGCATTTTTACTTCGGGCCAAATCATTATCAAATATTAAAATCACAAGGGCATAACCTCGAAAAACAAATTCCTTTAGGATGGGGGATTTTTGGATGGGTTAACCGATTTATTGTAATTCCAATTTTCAATTTCTTAAACGGGTTCAATTGGAGTTATGGAATTATAATCTTAATTCTGACTATAGCCATAAAACTTTTATTACTTCCGTTAACATTCAAAGCTTATTTGTCGCAGGCAAAAATGAAAGTATTGAAACCAGAGGTTGATGAAATTCAGGGTAAGTTTAAAGAGGAGCCAATGAAGTTACAGCAAGAAATGATGGCCCTCTATCGAAAGGCGGGTGTGAGTCCGCTTGGTGGTTGCTTGCCAATGCTACTTCAAATGCCAATCTTAATTGCGATGTTTAGATTTTTCCCGCAGTCGATTGAATTGCGTCAGCAAAGTTTCTTATGGGCAACGGATTTAAGTACTTACGATTCTATTCTTGATTTATCATTTACGATTCCTTTTTATGGTGATCACGTATCATTATTTACTTTGTTGATGACAGTTTCTACATTGCTAATTACAAAAGTGAACAGCAGCAGTCAAATGGCTAATCCGCAAATGAAATGGATGATGTATTTGATGCCGATAATTTTCCTAGGCGTTTTCAATAGTTACTCTGCAGGATTAAGTTATTATTATTTCCTTGCTAACATGATTAGTATTGGTCAGCAATACTTATTCAAATCTTTTGTGAATGAAGATGAAATTCATCGCAAGATTCAGGAGAATAAAAAGAAGCCTACTAAGAAATCTAAATTCCAGCAACGATTAGAAAAGATGGCAAAAGATAAAGGTATGCAGTTGCCGAAGTAGAATTATGCTTCGCTGGTCCTTCATTATTGCAATTTTATTTTTGTTCGGATGTAAGTCTGCAAATCAAATTACACAGCGCAATCATTTGCTGTTTTCAATCGAGAAAGGTCCTTGCTTCGGAACATGTCCTGAATATAAAATTGAAGTGTATTCAAATGGCGAAGCCCGTTTAAAAGGTATTCGAAATGTGGAGCATATTGGTGAATTTAAAACGCAATTACCAGCTGAATTTATTCAGGAGATTACCAATTCTATTAAAGCTTTGGATGTTGCAGCACTCGATAGTAACTATGTAAACAAATACCTGACGGATTTCCCCGCAACAGATTTAGAGTTTGAAATTAATGGTGTAAAAAAGCGAATTCATATTTTTCATGAGAGTCCACCGCAGGAAATTCAAAAGGTTTTGGATGTTATAAATGGCTTTGAAAACAGAATTAAATGGGACTTTTCAACGCAATCAAATCAATAATAATCATATTTGCCGAATCCTTTCAAATCCTTAAATTTGCAATCTAATAAAACGTAATTATGTCAACTGATTTCTTACCTCTCAACGGTACCGACCACATCGAATTTTATGTTGGAAACGCTAAACAAGCAGCATATTATTATCAACATGCCTTTGGGTTTGAGCTTGTAGCTTATGCAGGTCCAGAAACAGGTATCAGAGATAGAGCATCTTATGTATTGCAACAAGGCAGAGTTCGCTTTGTATTAACTACAGCGCTACTACCTGATCATGAAATTACACGTCACGTAGCGCAACATGGCGATGGCGTGAAAGTATTGGCACTGTGGGTAGATGACGCAGAGAAGTCATATTACGAAACAATGTCGCGCGGTGCTAAATCGCATACAGAACCTCACACAGTATCAGATGATAATGGTGAAGTAAAGATTTCTGCTATTCATACATACGGCGATACAATTCACAAATTTATCGAGCGTAAAAATTACACTGGACCATTCCTTCCGGGATATAAAGTAGTAAAGTCGAACCTGAAAGTAAAGCCAGTAGGTTTTGAAGTAGTGGATCATTGCGTAGGAAATGTTGAGCTAGGTAAAATGAACGAATGGGTGAAGTTTTACGAAGATGTAATGGGATTCAAAATGATTATCACTTTTGATGATAAAGATATTTCAACTGAATACTCTGCATTAATGAGTAAAGTAGTTTCTAACGGTAACGGATATGTTAAATTTCCAATCAACGAGCCGGCAGAAGGAAAGAAAAAATCACAGATTGATGAGTATTTAGAGTTTTATAATGGAGCAGGAGTGCAGCACATGGCAATTCTAACGAATGACATCATTGCAACTGTTACTGAATTAAAAGAGCGCGGCGTGGAGTTTTTAATAGTTCCATCAACTTATTATTCTGATTTACTTGATCGCGTTGGTAAAATAGATGAGGACATTGAAGTCCTTTCTAAACTAGGGATATTGGTAGATAGAGATGATGAAGGATATTTGCTTCAGTTGTTTACAAAGCCAGTGGAGGACCGTCCAACTGTATTCTTTGAAATTATCCAACGTAAAGGAGCTAAGTCCTTTGGTAAAGGAAACTTTAAGGCGCTTTTTGAAGCAATTGAAAGAGAGCAAGCCCTTCGAGGGAATTTATAATTGATTAAAAATTTAGATTAAGCCAGTCATATTGACTGGCTTTTTTTATTTAAACCAATTGAAACATAATAGCGAAATGGTAGTATAAGGGCGAAGCATTTTTATAAAAAAACAATGGTATTATGAGTCGCTCAATGAAAATTCGCCATCAGATAAAGCAAAAGACAAGCTTGAAAATGGCTATTGTAGCTGCATCAGCTACTATCACAGGATTAGTGGTAGTATTGATTGTAGTATTTAACATGTCGCAAAATGAACAAGGTCACGCTGCGCAATCAGTCATGACATTCAAGAATGCTGAAACATTTCAGGAAACAAGTTCAATTTTGCGCGGCAGTTCAAATCAAAAGGTAATTAAAGTTGTTGTTGAGACAGTGGGTTCGGGCAAGTCTGTTAAAATGGCTTCCATGAAATTCTCTGCTAAAGGAACTACATTGCCTATTGAACAAAATATTGAAAATGCAAGATTGTGGTTCACAGGTAACGATCCTAATTTTATTCCTTCGCAACAAGTGGGGTTAACTATTTCAAAGTTGTCTGATCGTCCTTTTGATATTATTACTAATCAGGATTTAGTTACAGGGAAAAATTATTTCTGGTTAACAGTAGATGTAAAGCCAGATGCTAATTATTCAAACGCTGCAATTGATGCTACCTGCGAAGATTTCAGAATAGGAGCAATCTCTTATCAGCCTTTAATAAGTGACCCATTAGGAAAAAGATTTATTGAAGCAAATATCCCTTACTATTCTACTGGTAATTATTCTGTTAATAAAGTTAATGCATGGAATAGTCGTCGTGATGGTAAAGGTGTTGCTCCTAAGCAATTACATGCGTCAAGAAATAGTTATTTTATTCAAGCAGGTCATCGCATGATTTCAAGTACAGGTACATCATTACAAACTTTAATTGTTGAGCGTGGTGGCGATTTACGCATTACGGCTCCATTACGTTTGAATAATATGAGTGTGGCTTATGGTGGTGTATTAGAAAATGATATACAGGAAACGGGCATCCATTGCTTCAATTCTTTTAATATGGAAAATGGAAGTAGTTATATTCATAATACAGCAGGTAATTTCCCCGGTGCTACCTGTAATTTCGAGCCTAAATCAAATCAAACATTTTTTCAACTTGGAAATTTAAATATTCAAAAAAAAATTGATTGGGGTAACGTAAGTCTTGATTTACAAAACGATGGTTCAACTAATATTAAAGGTGTATTTAGTCACGTTTTAGGAAATCTTGAGATTAGAAGGACGGGAATTACGGGTGGATTCTGTGCTATAGAGGGAGCAGATAAAATAGATATCGATGGTTCATTAATTATTACAGGAGGAGAATTTAAAGGATTGAAATCTGCTTCAAATGATAAATTAATAATTAACATCGGAAAAAATCTTGTTATAAATGGAGGTTATTTCTCTGATGCAGATGTGTTAAATAATACCGGCAGTACAAGCATTAGTGTTGCAGGTGATGTGATGATGTTGGCAGGAACTTTTAATATGACTCGAGGCAATGAATCGGTTTTGAAGTTTGATAAAGGTGCTACATCAAAGTGGGTTCAAAAGTCTGAAACGAATGTTATTTTAGGCGATATACTTGTTGCAAAAAATCATGAATTGCAAATAAAATCAGAAACGATGGGAGATATTACTGCTGGACATACGTTAACAGTTGAGTCGAATGCGGCAATCATGTGTGGCAATGCGGTTATTTACGGCGAAGGGGAATTTCATTTATCAGATCAAAGTATTATTGGTATTGGTCATCCACAAGGACTCGCATCTAAAGGTCAAAAAGGGAATGTGCGTACAGCAGAAAGATACTATAGCTCTGGAGCAACGTATGTTTATTACACACAATCACAACCACAAGAAACTGGCGTTTTTTCAACTACACCAATTGATAAAACAATACGATGTTTAGTTCTAAACAAAGAAAAAACGGGTCTGGCTTTAACACTTTCAACTGACTTAATCATATCAGATAAAATTCAAATTCAGAAGGGTGATTTAAGAGAAGGCGATTACGATTTACAATTACCAACTATATCAGCAAAAAACTAACTTATGAACTATATAATGTAGATGCCCTTTCTGACAGAGAGGGCATTTTTATTTCAATTAACATACTGTCGTTAATAAGACTTTTAGCTACTCGAATTTGTGCTTGAGTAATATTCTTATTTTGCATTGAAATTGTATTAGTAGCCAAAATAGAAAATATATGACAGTAGCGAATAAGTTGAAATCCAAACAACAGCAAATGCTGGAGCTTTTAGATCAAATTGCCGATACTGGAAAATCGCTCGGAATTATTCTTCAAAACACAGAAGATACGGAGATGGACGGAAGGACAGTTGTGGTGAATGGAAAGCGCATGGTAAATTATACTTCATGTAGCTATTTAGGACTAGAATTAGATAAGCGTTTGATAAAAGGATCAGTTGATGCTACTACTCGTTTCGGAACACAATTCGCATCTTCTCGTTCTTATCTTTCAATGACATTATATAGCGATGTTGAGAGAATGCTTTCGGAAATTTTCAAAATGCCTGTTGCGCTTTCTCAAACAACATCATTAGGACATATATCTAATATTCCAATTCTTGTTGGTGATAATGATGCGGTAGTTATGGACATTAGTGTGCATGCAACTGTTCAGGAAGCTGTGATGTTATTGCACGAGCGAAAAGTGACGATTGATAGAGTGCGTCATAACCGAATGGATTTATTAGAAGAAAAAATTATAGAACTTTCTAAAACGCACGAAAAAATCTGGTATATGGCAGATGGCGTTTATTCTATGTTTGGTGATGCAGCTCCATTAGATGAGTTAAAAAATTTATTGGATAAGTACGATCAGTTTTACTTGTATATTGATGATGCACATGGCATGAGCTGGTCGGGAGAAAATGGCGCAGGCTATGTGTTTTCAAAATTGAGCTACCATCCTAAAATGTATTTTACTACATCTTTAGCAAAGGGCTTTGGTGCTTCAGGTGGGGTGCTAGCATTCCCTGAGAAAACAAACTATCATCGCGTTCATGACTATGGTCGCACCTTTATTTTCTCTACTCAATTAGCGCCGCCAATTCTTGGTGCAATTAAGGCCTCAGCAGAATTGCACTTGTCAAACGATATTGTAAAAATGCAAGAAGAGTTGAAAGAAAAAATTGAGTACTTTAACGAAACTGCAAAAGCGCTCAATGTGCCATTACACTCCGAAACAGCAACTCCAGTTCGTTTTATTGCATTAGGAAAACCACAAGTAGGTTATAATTTGGTAACGCGATTAATGAATAGCGGCCTTTATACGAGCCTTTGTGTTTATCCGAGTGTGTCGTATAATAACACGGGAATACGTATCGCTTTAACACGCCATTTAACGAAAGATGATATTTACAATTTATTGAATACCATCTCTCAACTTTTACCTGAGGTGCTTGCGGAATGTGGCTCTAGCTTTAAAGAAATCAATCGCTATTTTAAGTTAACTGAAAATTAATTGGCAGTTGCTGGGAACTCACAAAGCTTCCAGTATTCAGAAATTAATTTAAAGGTACCTTCAAATTCAGATAAATCTACGGGTTTAAGGATATAACCTGCAACATTATGCTCGTAAGAGTCTTTAATATCTGATTCATCGCTCGACGTAGTAACCATAAAAACCGACAAGTGCTTCAAATCAGGATTGCTTCTGATTTCTTTTAAGAATTCAATGCCGTTCATTTTCGGCATGTTAATATCTAATAATACTATCTGAGGAAATGGCTGTAATCGGTCCTCACCATTGCTTCCTATCAGCTTATTTAATGCGTCTTCTCCGTCAAAGGCATGATGCAGTGACCCAATAATATCGGTCTTTTTTAAAACCCGCTCAACTACCATTTTGTCAACTGAATCATCCTCGATATGGAGTAAATGGAATTTTTTATCCGACATAATATTGTTTTTTTCAAAAGTAACATATTACTTTCACAATCGTAAAAACAAATCTTTAGAAGTTATCAGCTATCTAAAGTTAAAATGTTAAGGTATTTATGAATCTGCAAAACATTGTACAAGACAGTTATTATCGGGCAATTCCCGACGATCAATTAATTACAAAGCAACGCTATAACTTGTTTAGGGTGACATCTATTGTTGGTGCAGTCTCCTGTTTCATTTTTATTCTTCAAAGTCTAGCTGTATACTCTTTAGCCCATCCCGTTGTTTATTTAACATTAGTAATGGGGATTATTTTTATTGCCAACATGGTGCTTATGCCGGTACATAAAAGAGCAAAAATTGCGTACCTGATTCTAAGTATAACCTCTACGTTCATTATACATCTAAACATGTATCCGGCTGGAGGTATCAAGGCCTCTGCAGCCCTTTATTTTGCTCCAATCATTTTAATGATTTTTATGTTGCTTGGTAATAGGTTTGGACAAATCTTCTTTGGCTTAGTGGTTTTAAATGCTATCTATTTTTATTTTATTTCTGAATATACAAGCTTTACCTCTTACGATCTTATTGGCGATTCTGCTCATTACATTAGTGTCGATTTTTTAGTGACAAGTATTTTTGCCTTTTTAATTCTGGGTGTGCAAATGAGTTATCTAGAGTCGGGAAAGAATGAAGTCATAGAGCGTATTACCCTACAAACAGAAGAGCTTAAATTGAAAAACAAGGAGCTTAATAAGCTTTCCATTGTTGCAAGTAAAGCTGATAATAGTATCATAATAACAGATGAGAATGGAAATATTACATGGGTGAATGATGGATTTATTCGTTTGTCGAATTTTAATTTAGAGGAAGCTATAGGAAATAATGTACTGCTGTTTTTTTCTGGGAAAAATACAGATGCAAATACCTTAAAAGAAATTAATACTTCAATTCAAGAATCTGTTTCTTTTTCAGGTGAACTTTTACGTTATAAAAAGAATGGTAAATCGTTTTGGTCGCAGATAACAATGACTCCTATTGAGGAGGGTGAATCAAATGGTAAGCAGTTTATTTTTATCGAGAGTGATATCACACCTCGTAAAATTGCTGAAGAAAAAATGATTCAATATAACAACAGCCTTGAAAAATCTATTAAAGAGCTGGATAAATTTGCCTACGTAGTTTCACACGACTTGAAAGCGCCTTTGCGTGCAATTGGTAATCTAACAGGATGGATAGAAGAAGATATGGGAGATAATATACCGGATACTATTAAGCCCCATTTTGAAGTGATTAAAGGTCGCGTAGTTAGAATGGAGGGTTTAATTGACGGAATTTTAGAATACACCAAACTAACAAAGAAAGAAGGTGAATTGTCGGTGGTAGATACTAATTTATTAATTAAAGAATCAATTGATATATTGAGTACTTCTGAAAGTATTATTCTTCATCTCAATGATAATTTCCCATTACTAAAAACAGAGAGAATAAAACTTGAACAAGTATTTATGAATTTGTTAAATAATGCAATTAAATACAACGATAAAGAAGATAAGCAGGTGTGGGTCGGTTGTAAAGACCTTGGTGATTCTTACGAGTTTTATGTAAAAGATAACGGACCTGGAATTGAAGAGCGTTACCATGAAAAAATCTTCGTAATATTTCAGACGCTTAATGCACGTGATCAGGTTGAGGCGCGTGGTATCGGTCTGGCCATTGTTAAAAATATTATTGATGAAGCTGGAGGTGATATCTGGGTAGCTTCTGAAAAAGGCCTCGGTGCTTCATTTCACTTCACATGGCCTAAGCAAAAAAGACGAGTAGAGCAAAGGCTGATGATCGACGATTATGATCTTGCATGAAACTTTATAATGAAGTAATCGTAGTAAGGAGAAAATTAGACCTATGGCAAATTCATCTTCTTTCTCCGTTTATCAGCAATTGCAAGCGCATATTCGTTTAATCAAGGAATTGTTAAATGAAATTGACCCTTCTCAACGTGCAATTTTTATTAATGAAATGTACTCAGGTTTTCTCGACAAATCAGCTCCAGTAAAATCTCATCAAGAGTATAATGCTATTCGAAGCAATGTGCTTTCGAGAGAAAAAACATCTTTGTCGCAAGAACAGCAAAAACTTATTTCGAAATTGTCTGATGCAACAAATAAGATGTATTCGTTAATGAAATCAGATTCAAAGTGATTTCGTCAAATCTAAAAACAAATCCATTCCCTTTCGTGCATCATCGGTAAGATGATACTGGATATACTTTGTTAGGTAATCCCTTCCCGTTATATCGCTTTCAGTATTGATATTGTCACAGTAATTATCAATTTGCAATAAACTGCTCTTGAAAGCAGTATTTAAAAATCGAATTAAATCATCATTAATTTTTTTATTAGATACCCAACAAGCAAATACAAAAGGTAATCCTGTGTGATTTTTCCAAGCCTCCGACAAGTCGTAAACATACTTGTATTGGTGATGGTTTTTTAATGCACGATCTCCAATGATAACAAGTGCTTCAGCATCTTTTGGATTTAAGAAGTCTTTACCTTCTTCTTGCCAATCAACTTCTTTTTTCCAGTAATCGCGTATCAGTATTTTTGCAAGTGTAACTGAAGTTCTCGATTGATAGTCTTGATAAATAGTTTTGATATCTTCTATCGGACTATTACTAACTAATAATACAGACGCTACTTTCCCATTTCCAGCTATGCAATAATCAGAAATGATTTCAGCATTTGGTACTTTGCTAATCATCGCAATTGGTATTAATCCAATATCAACGCGACCATCAATTAACTTCGCAGCGCATTCTGAAGGGATATCTTTACTGATTACTAATTGCTCGTTTAGTGCGTTCTCTAACCCGTTAACAAAAGGAATTGAATTGAGATAGGAAACTACAGAAATTTTCACTTTGTCTTTCTCCACAATTTTAATGAAGTATTTTAAATACTAACTCTCTTAGCAAGTCGCCATCAGATGTACTTGTGTTGTTAAATCCTTTGGATTTCAAATCGTATTCTCTAAGATGACTTATAATAAAAGCAGTTTTGTTAATTGAATAATTTCGTGCAGCCGTTTCATATTCTCTTACAAAATATGGATTGACTTTTAATTTTGATGCTACATTGCCTTGTGATTTATCAGCTAAGGTATGATAGAGCATCACCTTCGAGAAGTATGAAAATAAATTGAAAATGGTCAACACAAAAGGATTGCTTTTGGGATTAGCTCTAAAATAATTCACAATTTGTGTCGACTTAATCACATCTTTTCTGCCAAGCGCATTCTGTAATTCAAAAATATTGAAGTCTTTACTAATTCCTATATTCTTTTCAATATGCGACGCATCAATGGTTGTTCCTTCACTCAGAGTGATGGTAAGCTTATCAATTTCATTTACCACTTTTGATAAGTCATTACCCAGATAGTCGGCCATTAACTTTGCTGCAGCAGGAGCAATTTTATATTTTCTGGATACAATGTACTTTTCAATCCACTCTGTTAGTTTGCTATCATGAATCTTTTTCGATTCGAATACAACTCCAGACTTTTCAATCGACTTATAAGCTTTACTTCGTTTATCTAGCATTTTGTATTTATAACAAAAAACTAAAATGGTACTTGGTAACGGATTGCTTAAATAGTTTATAAATGGATCAGAATCTTTCCCTTTGTCTGAATCGTCATCATCTGATTTACCTCTTGAGAATGCTTTGAAATCTTGTGCTTCTTTTACAATTATTACCTGATAGTTTCCCATCATTGGGAATCCTTTAGCTAAACCAGTTAATTGAATTTTATCTATATCACGACCATAGAGAATGGATTGATTAAACCCTTTTTCAGCTTCATCTAAAACAGTATTTTCAATAAGGTCAGATAATTTATCAATATAAAACGGTTCTTCGCCTTGTAATAAATAAACAGGACTGTACTTTTTAGCCTGAATATCTTTGTGAATTTCTTCAAATGATTTAGCTGCCACTGCAATGAAAATTAAAAGCGTAAATGCTTGACAGTTAGTCCGTGATTTATTAACTCGTTCAATGATGCAATTCCTATTTTCAAATGCTCTTCAACAAATTGTTGTGTTACTATATTGTCGCTTGATGAAGTTTTTATCCCTTCAGGAATCATCGGCTGGTCAGAAACTAAAAGGAGTGCACCCGCTGGAATTTGGTTTGCAAAGCCTACAGTAAAAATTGTTGCGGTCTCCATGTCAATTGCCATTGAACGTGTAGTCTCTAAATACTTTTTAAAGTCTTCATCATGTTCCCAAACTCTTCTGTTTGTTGTGTACACGGTACCTGTCCAGTAATCTCTGTCGAAATTTCTAATAGTAGTAGAAACAGCCTTTTGTAAACTAAATGCAGGAAGCGCTGGCACTTCAGCAGGGAAGTAATCATTTGAAGTCCCTTCTCCTCGAATAGCTGCAATCGGAAGTATCAAATCTCCTAGCTGATTTTTCTTTTTCAATCCACCACACTTGCCTAAAAATAACACTGCATAAGGGTTGATAGCACTTAGTAAATCCATTATTATGGCTGCATTCGGACTACCCATTCCAAAGTTGATGATGGTGATTCCGTTAGCAGATGCAGACGGCATTGGTTTGTCATTTCCAACTACTTCTACATTGTACATTTCAGCAAATAAAGTAACATACTTTTGAAAGTTGGTTAACAAAATATATTTGCCAAAATCTTCTAATCCTCTGCCCGTATATCTAGGTAGCCAATTGTCAACTATTTCTTTCTTGTTTTTCATTTAATAAAGGAATAAAAAATAAACTAAATTTGTTCGATAGATGGAATCTGAATTCTTTACACTTAATTTACCCACGTTTCAGTTCAATGTTCAGTCGCAAGGACAAAGTAAGCAAATTTTTGACTTCGTTCGGAGAAGATTTGTATCGCTTACACCTGAAGAATGGGTTCGTCAGCATTTCGTTCGCTTTATGGTCGATTATCATTCATACCCTCTTTCGTTATTTGCTATTGAGAAGCAGGTTGTTGTTAACGGTTTAAAGCAGAGAGCCGATGTAGTTGTTTATAATAAAGATGGTAAACCATGGCTGATTGTAGAATGTAAAGCACCAACAGTAAAGCTTGATGAAAATACCCTGCACCAAGTAGTTAGATATAATCTGACGCTTAATGTTCCTTATCTTGTGCTAACAAACGGATTAGAACACTTTTGTCTCGAATACCAAAACGAGTCTTTTGTATTTTTACCCGAATTGCCTGCATTTCCTAATTCATAATTAATAAAACCACTGAAATGAGAGAATACTCGGATAATAGAAATCAAAATCAAAATGAAAACTTGATTTATGGAACGCGGGCTGTGCTTGAAGCTATTCGCTCAGGTAAGGAAATAGAAAAACTATTTTTACAAAGCAATTTAAATAATCCGCTGATTAAAGAACTAAAGTCTGAGTTAAAATCAAGCGGAGTGCAATTTCAATTGGTGCCTATAGAAAAGTTGAATCGTTTAACTCGAAATAATCATCAAGGTGTTGTAGGATTTGTTGCTGAGATAAGTTACTATACAATTGAAGATGTCGTTCCTCAGCTATTTGAAAGAGGAAAGAATCCAATCATAATAATTTTAGATCGAATTACGGATACGCGTAACATGGGAGCTATTGCAAGAACGGCTGAGTGCATGGGGGCTTCTGCTATCGTTATTCCTTCGCGTGGTTCAGCAATTATAAATGCCGATACAGTGAAAACATCGGCTGGTGCATTACATTATATTCCAATTTGCAGAGAGGATAATTTGAAAGTGGTAATTGACTATTTGAAAGAGTCAGGAATCTCGATTGTTGCTTGTTCTGAAAAAACAAATGAAACAATTTATCAAGCTGATTATACAAAACCAGTTGCCATTATTTTAGGTAGTGAAGAGAATGGTATTTCTGGTGAGTATATGAAGCGCGCAGATACAATTGTTAAGATACCTATGACAGGTAAAATTGAGTCGTTGAATGTTTCTGTTGCAGCAGGTATGATACTTTCTGAAGTAGTTCGTCAAAGAGTTAAAGTATGAAACGGTTTATAATTGATAATGGACTTCTGATATTGATTTTATGCGTAGGTGTTGCTATGCGTTTTTATCACTTTGCAGATTGGTCGTTGACAAATGATGAGTTAAGTGCATTATCACGTTTGCAATTTGAAAGTTTATCATCGGTAATTGAAAATGGCGTTCGATTAGATGATATGCATCCGATGGGTGTACAAGTGTTTTTATGGTACTGGACAAAATTATTTGGGTTGACACCTTTTGTTGTTCGTTTGCCATTTGTAATTCTTGGATGTTTATCGTTAGGATTGTTTTATCTGATTGCAAAAGATTGGATTGGGACTAATCGCGCGTTAATTGCATTGTCAATTTTTGCTTGTTCTGAATTTCCAATTTTGTATAGTCAACTCGCACGACCGTATTCTCCAGGAGTATTTTTTTCGTTGCTGTTTGTTTTAGCATGGAGTAAAATTGTTTTTCAAAAAGAAATTAGCAAGCCTTCTTTCACAAAATGGAATTTACTATTGGTAGCGGGTGGAGTAGGTGCAATGTATTCACATTATTTTAGTTTTTTGTTTGTTGGATTAGTTGGACTTGTAGGATTAATTTTTATTCGTGAAAATAAAACACGCTTGTTTTATTTGTTGGGTGGAGTAATTATGTTTTTGATGTATATTCCTAATGCGAATGTTTTTATTACACATTTTAGTGTCGGTGGTTTAGGAGGAGAAGGTGGGTGGCTCGGAGCTCCAGGAAGATTTGCAATTTTCGAATTTTTGTTTTACTCACTCAATAACGATTGGATGCTTGTTGCCTATTTATTGATAATAGTTTTTGCTGCATTGCTAATGAATAAATTTAAGCTAGTCAACAAAAAAATATTTTTTGTTTCGATTATTCTTGGATTATTGCCAGTGCTGATTGCGTACTTTTATTCTGTATTTAAGAATCCGGTTTTTCAATATTCAATTCTTGTTTTTGGATATCCACTGATTATAATTGCAATTTGTTCATTACTTGATTTTAAAAATACAACAATCGCAAAGTCATTAGTAGTTTTAACGATGATGCTGTTTTTTTATAGTTCAGTATTTTCAAAAAAATATTATTCTACAGAACAATTTGCTGTGTTTAAAGAATTGGTTGATGACGTAAAAAGTTATTCAAATCAATACGGCGAAAAAAATCTTGAATACACAGTTAACGTAATCAAACCTTATTACTTTAACTATTATTTTGAAGATGATAATCTCAAATCAAAATTTGTTCAATATCGTTGCAATGATAATTCAACCTATTTGGAGTTGGATAGTATTTTGAAG
>CAMBYJ010000004.1 GCA_945872015.1 Chitinophaga pinensis
CAAGAATATAGGTGGGGCAACACCTAATTTTGTTTTTAGTAATCCTATCTTTCAATCAATTGATGTTGGCAACAATGCGGCGCCCCAAATTGTTGATGTAGATCGTGATGGAAAAAACGATTTGTTAATCGGAGAGCGAAGTGGGGTTCTGAATTTTTATAAGAACAATTCTTCCGGAACAAATTTATTGTTCAATTTACAATCCTCGAATTTCGGTGGTGTTAACGTAACAAACTTAAATGCAATCACAGGATATAGTAGTCCGCTTTTATTTGATAACGGTAATGGATATGAGCTATTAGTTGGAAGTGAATCAGGAGCTGTTTTTCATTATCAGAATATTGATAATAATCTGACAGGCACTTTTGTTTTAGCTGATTCTTTGTATGAGAATATTTTCGAGCCCAAAAGAGTTACGGTTTCAATGGCTGATTATAACCTCGATGGAAAAAAAGATTTAATGCTTGGTAATGGAGCTGGTGGGATAAGAGGTTATCTTGGTAAAATGAGTAATGGTTTTTTTGAAAATCAAAATGCTGATTTGTTTTTTGAAGTTTCGCCTAATCCTTTAAAGTCAGAAAGTGTGTTAGTTTTAAAATTTCAATCTCCATTAAGTAATGCTAAATTAGAGCTATTTGATATAGTTGGAAATATTGTTTTATCAACTACTGTTTTTGAACAATACATGACTTTCGATTTAAGTGAAGTTAAATCGGGAGCATATCTAATTTCAGTTAATCAGGGTGGAAGAGCATTCTCTAAAAAAATAATTAAATTATGAAATTAAGACATTGGTTGATATCGTTGTTTTGCGGCTTTTCTTTTTTAGGGAACGCGCAAACGCAAACATTCTATCGCGATACGTTAGTACATGTGATGGATGTTAATAATCAACAATTGTACAATGCATGGGGTGGTGGATTGAATAGTGCAGTGTTTGCTGAAATGGATTTGAACAATGATGGAATAATGGATTTAGTGGCATATAGTTCTAGCAACAATAGAATTATCCCGATGATTAATAAAGGAGTCTATAAAAAGTCATCTTATGTTTACGCTCCTGAGTTTGTATCTAAATTCCCTACAGATCTAGATGGGTGGATTAAATCATTCGATTATGATAATGACGGTGACAAGGATTTATTCACCTATTATAATGCAAGTCTTCGCTGTTATAGAAATGATATTAATGCTGGGCAGGGGTTGTTATTCACGCTTGTGGTGCCTCAGTTATACACTCACTATGGTACTTTTCCTACAAATATTTATTGCTCACGTGTAAATATGCCTGAGTTATCCGATGTAGATAATGATGGCGATATGGATGTTCTTGCTTTCTCTATCAGTGGAAGTTGGATTGAACATCATAAAAATTATTCAATGGATTCTTTAGGAAATCCTAACGGATTTTTAATGTATAATATTCCACAGTGTTGGGGTTATTTCGCACTTAAAGGAACTTATAATTCAGCTGATTTACCTCCAATTCCAGCTTGTCCGTTTTTGCCAGCAAATCCAATAGCTGATTTGTCAGATAATTTGCAAAAGAAACACGCAGGTTCTGTTTTGTGTGTATTTGATTCAGATGGTGATGGCGATAAAGATGTTTTAAATGGCGATGTTTTGTCGCCTAACGTTCTTTATTTAGAAAATTGTGGAACATCCGATTCAGCTTATGTATGCTCTCAGGATTCAGCTTTCCCAAGTTATAATGTTTCTGCCACAATGCTAGATGTCGCAGCTCCTTTTTATTTTGATGGCAACAATGACGGGAATAAAGATTTAGTAGTTTCAAATTTTTTCGATACAGGAGAAGATTATAAAAATGTGATGTTGTATATTAATACTACCAACAATCAAACGAATGTTTTTAGTTATTCTACTAACGAGTGGCTCGTTAATGAGATGGTTGAGGTTGGTACAGGAGCTCATCCAGTTTTTTTTGATGTTAATGCAGATGGCAAAAAAGACTTGCTTGTTGCAAATGAGTATCGTTCAGATGCTGGGGTATTAACAAGTAAAATCGCATACTATGTTAATGCTTCAACAGGAAGTGATTTTAAATTTCAATTTGTTACAGCTGATTTCGACTCGCTTTCATTGACAGGTATTATTGGTATATCATTAACTTTTGGTGATGTTGATGGTGATAATGACGATGATATGATTGTCGGAGATGCAAGCGGAAACATTCATCTTTTTTCAAATGTTGCTACAATTGGTGCACCTGCTTCATTTGTGCTTACTACTCCTAATTATCTTGGAATAAATGTAGGCAGCAATGCTACACCACAATTAGTAGATGTTGATAGAGATGGACAGCTTGATTTGTTATTAGGCGAACGCAATGGTAATATCAATTATTATCATAACAATGGTGGATTTGTATTTGCTTTTGTAACAGCAAATTTCGGAGGTGTAAATGTCAGAAAGTTAAATTCCTTTGCTGGGTTTAGTGTTCCGTATTTGTTTGATAACGGTAGTGGATATGAGTTATTGGTAGGATCTTTAAGCGGTTACCTTTATCATTACAACAATATTGATGGAAATCTAACTGGCAATTTTAATTTAGCGGACAGTATGTTTCAAAATATCTATGAGCCACAACGTTGTTACCCTGCAGCCTCTGATGTTGATGGCGATGGTAAATTTGATTTAGTGGTTGGTAATGCTTGTGGTGGAGTTGTATTGTATTCACAAAACAGTGTGTTGTCAGTTGATAACAGTATCGGAAATCAGGATTTTAATTTCATTGCTTATCCTAACCCAGTTTCAGATGAGTTAACAATAAAGCTTCCTGAAAGGAGTTCTAAAGAAAATTATCAAGTTAAAATTACTGATCTAGCAGGACGAGTAGTAGTTAATTACGCTATCACGACAAATATCAGCACGCTGGATGTAAAAAGTATTCAGCCTGGAGTATACATTTGTACTATCATCGGGAATGGCAAAATAGCATCCCAAAAAATTATGAAGTTATGAAGTCGTATTTATCATTTCTTATGACAATTTTGTTTGTCACATCTTTCAATAGTTGCAAGGAAGATGATTGTAAAGCTGGCTCAGATGGAGCGCTCACCGTTGCAGCCAAAATGATTCATCATACGCGTGAAATTAAAGGTTGTACAGTTTATGTTAAGTTTAACACACAGGATTTTCCCGGTGCTTCACCTGCTAATTATGATTTAACTTTTAAAGCAAATGATTCAACTAGTATTGCATATTTACGAGGATTAAATTGTGGTAATTATTATTTATACGCTGTTGGAATTGATAGTTTAATTCTTCCTCCTAATAACGTTGTTAAAGGCGGAATTCCTTTTAGTACATCTCAAAAAGAGGGCACTCAAAATATTAACTTGTATGTTACTGAAGGTGATTAAGAAGCTTATTTACATGGTTGCTTTTTCAGCCATCTTTTTTTTGACGGCATGTCGTTATGATGTGTATGAAGCACCCGTTGTAAGTAATTATCCAGATGATGTTGATGCAATTATAACTGGGAAGTGCGCAACAGCAGGTTGTCATAATAATGTGAGTAGTGTTGGTGCTGCGGGCTTGGATTTGTCTACGTGGGAGTCGTTGTACAAAGGGACAAATAACGGAGCAATTGTAATTCCTCGTCGATCAGATTTTAGTACCTTGCTTTATTTCACAAACACAGATAGTACCAAAGGATTAGTTGTTCTTCCAACAATGCCTATTAATGGTACGCCACTAAGCGATAGCGAATATCAGACTTTAAAATCATGGATTGATGCAGGTGGTAAATCGAAAGCCGGAGATTTCATGTTTCCTGTTGATGCTAATCGTGAAAAGTATTATGTAGCCAATCAGGGCTGCGATGTCGTGTCAGTTTTTGATGCAAAAAAGGAAGTTGTTATGTCGATGGTTGATGTGGGACAGAATGCGGGTGCAACGCCACCGGAGTCGCCACATAACATTAAAGTTACACCGGATGGAAAGTACTGGGTAACTGTTTACCTTAATTCTGATATTGTTCAGCTATACAGCACCGTTAGTGATGAGCTAATAAAAACAATTCCAATTGGCAATGGTATAGCAGGAGGGTGGAATACAATCAGTATTTCTAAGAATTCAAAGTTTGGTTATGCTGTAGACTATAATGGAGGTCGTGTTGCAATCGTTGATTTTGATAATAATTCATCTCAAACTATTGGGCCTTTCCCAAGTACAGGTTCTACTATTAATTTACATGGATCAGCGTTGAATGCAACGGATGATACGTTATATGTAACATATCAAGAGTCTAGTAAGCTGGTGAAAATCCCTTTACTTGATCCATCTAACTATGAAGATGTAAATTTAAATCCGATAGGCCCTGATTTTTCAGCGCAAGCATTAAAGCCTCATGAAATTATTTTTGCTCCTGATTACAGTAAATATTTTGTAACATGCCAGGATGTAAATCAGGTTCGCGTATTTGATGCAAAAACCGATCAATTAATTAAGGTAATTCCTGTAGGAGTCTATCCACTTGAATTTGCAATGTCTGCGGAGAATAATCTTTTGTTTGTAAGTAACATGGAAGATGTAACTTTTCTTCCAGAGGTAAAAGGTTCTGTCAGTGTTATTGATATCACTACTTTGCAGGAAATTAAAAAAGTGAGAGTAGGATGGCAGCCGCATGGTATTGCGGTCGATAAATCGAAAAATTGTGTAATTGTTACCAATAGAAATTTCACAGGTGGTCCCGCTCCTCATCATGCATCTGCTTGTGCTGGGAAGAATGGATCATTAAGCAAAATAGATATGGTTACTTTAGAAAAAGATAATTCTTTCAATCCAGAAGTTTCCGTTGACCCTTATTCTGTGGCAATAAAACCATAATGCAAAAATCAATTGTGTTTTACGATAGTGAATGCATAATGTGTTCGCGATTTATACTTACAGTTTTTCAGTACGATAAAGATTCTTCCATTTATTTTTCAAGTTTAGATTCTGAATTATTCAAATCAATCAAGAAAAGCACAGTTAATTATATTCCCGATGAAACCGTCGTGTTTTATAGAAATCAAACGGATTTATATTATAAGTCAAAGGCTGTATTACAAATATGTAAGCAATTGAAATTCCCTTTTAATCTTTTTGTTGTGTTTAATCTATTTCCTTCTACTTTTTTAGATTCGATGTATTCGATTATTGCTAAGAATCGTAAAAGATGGTTTGGAAAATCAAGTGATAATTGCTCTTTAGTTCAGGCTAAATTTTCGGAAAGGGTTTTAAAATAAAAGAGGCGCCCGAAAGCGCCTCTTCTTTATGTCAATAAACTGAATTATGCAGTTTGCATATTGTCTAATACACTCATTACTTCTTTAACTGCAGTTGCTGAGTTGGTCAACAATAATTTTTCTGCGTCATTTAATTGAAGTTCGATAATTTCTTCGATACCATTTTTACCTAATTTAACTGGAACACCTAGATAAATATCTTTCATTCCATATTCGCCTTGAAGCCAAGCGCAAACAGGGTAAATTCTTTTTTGGTCACGAACAATTGCTTCTACCATTTGAGCTGCTGCTGCTCCTGGTGCATACCATGCAGAAGTTCCCATAAGATTTACTAATTCGCCACCACCAACTTTAGTGCGATGTACAATCGCTTCTAATTTATCTGCTGCGATTAATTCAGTCACTGGAATTCCAGAAACAGTTGTATAGCGTGGAAGTGGAACCATTGTATCTCCATGGCCACCCATTAAAATTGCTTGAATATCTTTTGGTGAGCAATTTAAAGCTTCAGCTAAGAAAGCACGGTAGCGAGCTGTATCTAAGATACCCGCCATACCAAATACTTTCTTACTGTCTAATCCTGAGTTTAGGTAAGCACAATAAGTCATTACATCAAGTGGATTACTCACAACGATAATAATCGTATTTGGAGAATACTTAATAATATTTTCAGTAACCGATTTAACGATACCTGCATTAGTAGCGATTAGGTCATCGCGACTCATGCCTGGTTTTCTTGGAAGTCCTGAAGTAATTACTACTACATCCGACCCTGCAGTTGCTGCATAATCATTTGTTGAGCCTTTAACACGAGTATCGTAAAGGTTAATTGGCGCAGTTTGCCAGATATCTAACGATTTTCCTTCTGCGATACCTTCTTTGATATCTAATAAAATTACTTCGTTGGCAAGTTCATTATGTGCTATGACATTTGCGCATGTGGCTCCAACATTACCAGCGCCTACTACAGTTACTTTCATTTTTATATTCTTAAAATTTGTGATGCGAAATTACAAAAAACCTATTGCTATCAAATAAAAAAATAATTTAATAGTGATAATATTTATCAGATTAGTGTAAATAAAAAAAGCCACAGAAATCTGTGGCTTAAATTTTTAAAGATGTTGGTTATGCATCCACCTTCGCATACTTCGCGTTTTTCTCGATAAACTCACGACGAGGAGGTACATCATCGCCCATTAGCATTGAGAAGATACGATCAGCTTCAGCAGCACTTTCGATTGTTACTTGACGTAAAGTACGAGTATCGGGGCGCATTGTAGTAGACCAAAGTTGCTCTGCGTTCATCTCTCCAAGACCTTTATAGCGTTGGATATTTACAGATGATTCTTTTCCTTCGCCAGCCATACGTTTTACAGCTGCAAGACGTTGTTCATCAGTCCAGCAATATTCTTCTTCCTTACCTTTCTTTACTAAATACAATGGAGGAGTAGCAATGTAGATATAACCGTTCTCAATTAATTCTTTCATGTGACGGAAGAAGAAAGTAAGAATAAGTGTTGTGATATGACTACCATCCACATCCGCATCGGTCATGATTACAATTTTGTGGTAGCGTAATTTCTCAATATTTAAAGCTCTTTCGTCTTCTGCGGTTCCTTTAGAAACCCCCATAGCTGTAAACATATTGCGAATCTCTTCATTATCGAAGATTTTATAATCCATTGCTTTTTCTACGTTCAGGATTTTACCTCTTAATGGAAGAATAGCTTGGAAATTTCTATCACGGCCTTGTTTAGCTGTTCCACCCGCCGAATCTCCCTCGACAAGAAACAATTCACATTTGCCTGGGTCGCGTTCTGAACAATCACTTAATTTACCTGGAAGTCCTGTTCCAGTGAAAGCTCCTTTACGTTGTACCATTTCACGCGCTTTACGGGCAGCATGACGAGCGGTTGCAGCAAGGATAACTTTATTTACGATAGTCCGCGCTTCACGAGGATGTTCTTCTAAATAAATATTTAGCATTTCAGCCACTGCCTGATCAACAGCACCCATTACTTCGTTATTACCTAACTTGGTTTTTGTTTGACCTTCGAATTGTGGTTCCTGAACTTTTACTGAAATAACAGCTGTTAATCCTTCGCGAAAGTCATCACCACTTATATCAAATTTTAACTTTGATAATAAACCTTCTTTTTCCGCATATGATTTTAATGTTCTTGTAAGTGCTCTTCTGAATCCTGCTAAGTGAGTACCACCTTCGTGTGTATTAATATTGTTTACATACGAATGTACATTCTCATTAAAAGATGAGTTGTAACTTAAAGCAACCTCTACTGGAATTCCGCTTTTTTCGCCTTCCATGTAGATGGTATCTTCCATTAACTTCTCTCTTGTTTTATCAAGAAATTCAACGAACTCTACTAATCCTCTATCTGAGTAAAAGTTTTCTGCGTTGATTGGATTATTGTTTTCGTCTAGTTCACGTAAATCAGAAATATTGATGCGAATTCCTTTATTTAAAAATGAAAGTTCACGCATACGAGATGCTAACGTATCGTAGATATAAACTACAGAGGTAAAAATGGAATCATCTGGTTTGAAAGTTACCTCAGTACCTGTTCTGTTAGTTTCGCCTACAATTTTAGCAGGGTATAATGGTTTACCAATGCTAAATTCTTGTTGCCATATTTCACCGTTACGATGAACAGTGGCTTTTAAGTGAGTTGACAATGCGTTTACGCAAGAAACCCCAACACCATGAAGTCCACCAGAAACCTTGTATGAATCCTTATCGAATTTACCACCAGCATGTAATACTGTCATTACTACTTCTAATGCTGACTTCTTTTCTTTCGGATGCATATCCGTTGGAATACCTCTACCATCATCACGAACGGTAATGCTATTGTCAGTGTTAATGAAAACATCAATGTTTTTGCAATGACCTGCTAACGCTTCGTCAATTGAGTTGTCTACTACTTCGTAAACAAGGTGATGTAAACCTTTAACGCCAATATCACCAATGTACATGGCTGGTCTTTTTCTTACCGCCTCTAAGCCCTCAAGCACTTGTATGCTATCCGCTGAATATTCGTTTTGTTTCTGTTCTTGTTCTAGCAATTGATCGCTCATTATTTTGTAAATAAAATTTAATTGAAATTTATCAAACAAAGATAGCGAAAAACATCCTTTCTATTTCAAATAAAATACTGTAATGTTGATAATTTTAGTGATTGTTAATTAGTAAAAAAACGATCAAAATATTGATTAAAAAATTATCCGAAATAGAACATGAAAATTAAGCGATAACTAACATTTTAAATTCTATTAAAATCAATGTATTTACAATCTTCAGGCTCTTCCAAATGAATTATCTGTGCAATTAAAAACATCATTTATACACTTCTTTGAGAGTGGCTTTTTTTTCAACAACGGCAAGATTTTCTAAACAATCGACATAAATAGCTGTAAATCAGTATAAAGGCAATGGGAATTTATTCGCGCTCTTTTTTTTTAATTTGAAATAATTTGTTTCCTTTGTCCTACTTAGAAACTGTAAAAAATACACGATCCATTATGATCAAGAAATCATTACGCTTATTAGTGGTCTTTTCGTTGACCATTGTATGCAGTTTTGCTGCAGACAAAGCACCAAAAGCACCAAAAACTAAAACTAAAAAAGCAGACAAAGTCTACACAATCGGGCAGTATTATACTGCATCTGCATTGTATAAGAAGTCTTATGCTAAATTTAAGAAGAGTGAACAAAAGGGCTGGGCTGCATACCGTGCAGGAGAATGTGCTCGTATGGTTAATAACAATGCAGAAGCAGAAGATTGGTATGGAAAGGCTGTAAAAGCTAAGTACAAAGATCCAATTTCTATTTTGCGTTATGCAGAAGCTTTAAAAGCAAATGGCAAATATGCTGAGGCGATTGCCCAATACAATGCTTACAAAGAGAAAAATCCAACTGATTCTAAAGTAGATGGAAAAATAAAGGAATGTGAACAAGCGCAAGCATGGAATGATAAGCCAACACGTGCTAAGGTTGAGAACGTTTCAGGAGTAAATTCTAAGTACCATGAATTCGCACTTTGCGAGAACCCTGCTGCTAAAGGAAGTCTAGTTTTTACTTCTTCTAGAGAAGAGTCTACTGGTTCTAAGAATGATAACTGGTATGGCGAAAAATATTTCGATATTTTCCAAGCTACAAAAGATAATAATGGTAAATGGAGTACTCCAACTACATTCCCAAGTCCTGCAAACTCTGACAACTCAGATGGAGCAGCTTGTTTTGATGCTACAGGTAAGACAATGTATTTCACTACTTGTCCTACGGTAAAAGATAAAAATATGCAATGTAAAATTATGATGACTACACTTGCTGATGGTAAGTGGAGTGATCCTGTTGCATTGCAATTTAATAGTGACAATTATACATGTGGTCACCCGAGCTTATCTGCTGATGGCAAAACGTTATATTTTGCGAGTGATATGCCAGGCGGATTAGGTGGAAAAGATATCTGGATGTCATCTTGGGATGCAGCAGCAGGTTCATGGGGAACACCAGTTAATGCAGGATCTGTAATTAATAGTGATGGTGACGATATGTTTCCTCGTCTTACATCAAACGGTCGTTTGTATTATGCTTCTAATGGAAAGCCAGGAATGGGTGGTTTAGATATGTTCTATTCTATGAATGAAGCAGGTCAATGGTCAGAGCCAGTTAATTTACAAGCTCCAATTAATTCAGGTGCTGATGATTTTGGTGTTATTATGACTTCTGAAACTACTGGTTATTTCTCTTCAAGCCGTTCTGGTGGACAAGGTGGTGATGATATTTATTCATTCGTTATTCCTCCAGTTAAGTTGAAAGTGGGTGGTCGTGTTTATGACACTGATACGAAAGAAAGTATCGAAGGAGCAACAGTTGAGTTATTCGGTAGCGATGGAACATCTTTAAGCGTTGCAACTAGCGCTGATGGTTTATATACGTATGAATTAAAGGCAAATGTGAAATATAAGATTTCAGCTTCTTTCACAGGTTATTTAACTAAGTTCCACGAATTAAGCACTGTAGGTATCGAAGAAGATAAAGACTTTACGAAAGATTTCGACTTCCCATTAAAGTCTACAAAGAAGCCAATTACAGTTCCAATGGTATTCTACGATTTAGACAAAGCAACTTTACGTGCAGAATCAAAATCAGCTTTAGATGGTTTAATTAAAACATTAACAGAAAATCCAACTTTAACTATTAAGTTGACTTCTCATACCGATTACCGTGCTGATGATAACTACAACATGAATTTATCTAATCGCCGTGCGAAGAGTGTTATGGATTATTTAGTAGCTAACGGAATTCCAGCAGATCGTTTAACGTTCGAAGGGAAAGGCGAAACTACTCCTAAGTCAGTTGAAAATGATGAAGAGTATTTACCATTCAAACGTGGAGATGTGTTAACACAAGAGTTTATTGATGGATTAGCTACAAAAGAATTAAAAGAACAAGCGCATCAGTACAACCGTCGTACAGAATTTGAAGTTACAGGAGCTACTTACGTTCCGAAAAACTAATAAGACTTTATAAAATGAAACGCCCTGAAATTTTCGGGGCGTTTTTTTTTAAGATTAATCGAACAAAGGAAATCAAACTCGTAAATTTGCAACCATGAATAGCTCAGAAAGATATAATCTACGTGGTGTCTCGGCAACGAAAGATGAAGTACATGCCGCTATAAAATCGGTGGATAAAGGTTTATTCCCTTCAGCTTTTTGTAAAATCGTTCCTGATTATTTAGGAGGAGATGATAATTATTGCAATTTAATGCATGCTGATGGCGCAGGAACAAAGAGTAGTCTTGCCTATGCTTATTGGAAAGAAACAGGGGATTTATCCGTTTGGAAAGGGATTGCACAAGATGCCTTAATCATGAATATAGATGATTTGCTTTGTGTTGGTGCAGTATCTAATATTTTACTTTCCTCTACTATTGGTCGTAATAAGCGACTAATCCCAGGCGAAGTTATCGCTGCAATTATTAATGGTACCGAAGAATTAGTTGAACAACTGAGATCTTATGGTATTTCAATTTATACAACCGGTGGAGAAACCGCTGATGTTGGCGATTTAGTAAGAACGATTATTGTCGATAGTACTGTGACTTGCCGAATGAAGCGCAGTGAGGTGATTGACAATTCAAATATTCAGGATGGAGATGTGATTGTTGGGTTGAGTTCATGCGGACAAGCTTCTTATGAGTCGGAGTATAATGGAGGAATGGGTAGCAATGGATTAACATCAGCGCGACATGATGTATTTAATAAACTTGTTTCTGAAAAATATCCCGATACGTTTGATGCAGGTTTGCCTAACGATTTAGTTTATTCAGGAACTAAGAACCTAACAGATCAAATAACAGGTGTAAGTCTTGATGCAGGAAAATTGGTATTGTCTCCAACGCGGACATACGCACCCGTTATAAAAGCTGTTTTAGATGAAATGCGTTCTGAAATTCATGGAATGGTTCATTGCAGTGGAGGAGGACAGACGAAGGTTTTACATTTTGTGAACGACTTACACATCATAAAAGATAATTTATTTGAACTTCCACCATTATTTAAAATGATACAGGAAGAATCAAATACAGACTGGAAGGAAATGTATCAGGTGTTTAATATGGGTCATCGAATGGAATTGTATGTTCATCCATCGCAAGCTGAAAAAATTATTTCCATTTCAAAAGGTTTTAATATCGATGCTCAAATAGTAGGTCGAGTAGAAAAAAGTAATCAACGAAAATTAACCGTTCAAGCGCCGTATGGTGTTTTTGAATGGTAATCATTATTTATACGAAGTAAAAGAATATGTCGAAAGAAGGAATGTTGGAAAAGCTGGAAGCTTTAGAAGCGAGGTATCACGATTATGGAACGCAGTTAAGTGATCCTTCTGTGATTGCTGATCAGAAAAAATTTCAGCAATTAAATAAGGCTTACAAAGATTTACAGGATATCGTTGATGCAACTGTGAAGTTTCGTTCGCTTTCAAAAAATATTGAAGAAGCAAAGGAAGTTTTGGCTAATGATAAGGATGAAGATTTTCGTGCAATGGCTAAAGCGGAGCTTGAAGAATTAGAACCCGAATTACAAAAGCTGGATGAGCATATTCAAATGCTTATGATTCCTAAAGATCCAGAAGATAGTAAGCCTGCAATTCTTGAAGTGCGTGCTGGTACTGGTGGTGATGAAGCAAGTATTTTTGCTGGTGATCTTGCAAGAATGTATCAACGCTATTGCGAGCAGCGCGGATGGAAATATGAAGTGGTCGATTTTAATGATGGGAATACAGGAGGTTATAAGGAAATTGTGATGGAGATTAATGTTGCTGGGGCTTACGGTGTATTAAAGTATGAGAGTGGTGTTCATCGTGTGCAACGAGTTCCATTAACTGAAACGCAAGGTCGTATTCATACCTCAGCTGCAACAGTTGTTGTTTTGCCTGAGGCCGATGAATTTGATGAGATTGTAATTAATCCTGCAGACCTTGAACTTCAAACATCTCGATCAGGTGGTGCAGGAGGTCAGAATGTAAATAAAGTAGAAACCAAAGTGCAGTTAACGCATAAGCCAACTGGAATTGTTGTTACGTGTCAGGTAGAGCGTTCGCAGCTCGGAAACCGTGAGCGCGCAATGCAAATGTTACGGTCACGCCTATACGAAATGGAGGTTAGTAAACGAATGAATGAAGTTTCTAGTCGACGTAAGACATTAGTTTCAACAGGAGATCGTTCAGCCAAAATCCGCACCTATAATTATCCGCAGAGTCGTGTTACCGATCATCGAATTGGTTTTACAAGCCATAACCTTTCTGCAATTATGAATGGCGACATTCAGGAGTTTATTGATGCGTTACAATTTGCTGAGAATACCGAGAAGATGAGAGAAGAAACAATGATGAATTAATACCATGAATCGACTAGAACTATTTCAGCAAATAAAATTAAAGAAGTCGTACTTATGCGTAGGGTTGGATACCGATATTGAAAAAATTCCTTCACATTTACTGACAGCTAATGATCCGATTTATGAATTTAATAAGGCAATCATTGATGCGACTAAAGAATATTGCGTAGCCTATAAACCTAACCTGGCTTTTTACGAAGCATTGGGAATTAAAGGATGGGAAAGTTTAAAGAAGACGATTGATTATATTCCTTCGGACTGTTTAATTATTGCAGATGCAAAGCGCGGCGATATCGGTAATACGTCGGCGTTATATGCTAAAGCTTTTTTTAATGAGCTAAATGCAGATGCTGTTACTGTTGCTCCTTACATGGGAAAGGATTCAGTTACTCCTTTTTTAAACTTTGAAAATAAATGGGTGATTGTTTTGGCGTTGACATCTAACGAAGGTGCCAACGATTTTCAAACATCATTGCTAGAAGAGACAAGTGCACCTTTGTATGAAAAAGTAATTCGAGCTGTACAATCGTGGGGCAATGAAGATCAGATTATGTTTGTTGTTGGTGCAACTCGTGCAGAGCAATTTGCACATGTTCGTTCTCTAGCGCCTAATAATTATTTCCTGGTTCCTGGAGTTGGTGCACAGGGTGGCGACTTAAAAGCAATTTCAAAAGCAGGTTTTAATAGTCAATGTGGATTGCTAGTTAATTCTTCTCGACAGATTATTTATGCTGGTAAGCAGGAAGATTTTGCAGTGAGAGCCGGCGAAGAGGCAAGAAAGGTTCAGCAAGAGATGGAAGTTTTGTTGTCGGAAGCTGGCTTGGTATAAACTTCAATTTATTTATTTTTTTAGGCTGTCTGATTTGTTTACATTAATCGTTTGTAAACGACTATAAGCGTTTATTGACCGAATAATTAATTTGTACGAACTAATTTTGCGTATGGGGCGGAGGAGTGGTGGCCCCCTTTGAATCGGTACGACTGAATAGTAGTCGATTTTTATTTTTAATTAAGCAAGCATGTTATGATTTATGTTTTTGCTGAGTTTTTTGAAAACGTCCTATGTGATTAATCTTTGTAGGAAATAATCGTTTGTAAACGACAATAAGTACTTATCAACCGAATAAACTTTTTGCGCATTATAATTTTACTCAAAATTATTTTTCATGCGATTAAATAAATGGAAGTATCTCTTCAAAGCATACTTTAATTATACTGTAAAAGAACAAAGGGCTATTGTTGTTTTAATGATTGTTATTTCAGTTTTGCAAGTAGCATTAATTGTTCTGCACTGGGTTCCTGTTAATGGAAAATCTCGAAACCATTTGCCGCCTCAAGTAATTGACTCGAATAATATATCAAACACAGAAAACTCTAATTCATCAGAAGTAAAAGCTAAAGTCAATTCGCCATCCATAAAATTATTCTCGTTTAATCCCAATACTAATTCAATAAACGATTGGATGAAACTTGGGTTATCAGAAAAACAAGGGCAGTCGATTTTAAAGTATATCAGCAAAGGCGGTTCGTTTAAAGTAAAAAGTGATCTCAAAAAAATGCATGTGATAAAACCGAATTTGCTTCAATTATGGTGGGACTATATTCTATTGCCTGAAGAAATGATTGAAAAAAATGAAATTTCGAATCAATACAATATCAAGCAAAAAGAACCTTTAATTAAACTGAACATTAATACGGCTACCATAGAAGAGCTTGACAAGCTACCACTTATTGGTGAGGGTAGGGCAAAAGCAATTGTTTCCTATAGAGATAAGCTGGGTGGCTTCATCGATATCAATCAGTTACTTGAGCTGAAATGTATTCCCGACTCCATTTTTCAGGTTTTGAAAAGTCGCATTACAACAGATGGAAAAATTAATCACGCCCTAAACATTAATAGCGATAGCTTGTTTCATCCTTATCTGCCTAGGTCGTTTGCTAAAATGATCGTTAGTTATCGACAACAGCATGGAAATTATCAACGAATTGAAGACTTGCGCATTTTGCCCTTGTATGATGACAAAATCATCCGTAAAATTGCACCTTATTTAACAGTAAAGCCTTAGACAATGGATTTTAAGCCAACAGAAAACCAGGAAATGATTGCGCAAACAGTGCGTGATTTTGCAGAAAAGAATATCCGTCCTTTTTTAATGGACTGGGATGAGTCACAAACTTTCCCAATTGAAGTATTTAAAAAATTAGGGGAGTTAGGACTTATGGGCGTGTTAGTTCCTGAAGAATATGGTGGAGCAGGCTTAGGTTATTTCGAATATGTAACAGCAATTCAGGAGTTAGCTCGTGTATGTGGTTCTGTTGGATTATCAATGGCTGCACATAATTCACTTTGTACTGGACATATCTTAACTTTCGGTAACGAAGAGCAAAAGAAAAAATATCTTCCAAAATTGGCTACGGCTGAACATATTGGTGCATGGGGATTAACTGAAGCAAATACAGGTTCAGACGCAATGCGTATGCGTTGTGTTGCGAAGCAAGATGGAGAATATTGGGTAATCAACGGAGCAAAGAACTGGATAACGCATGGTATTTCAGGTGATGTTGCCGTTGTGTTAGCACGTACGGGTGAGTTGTTAGATTCAAACGGAATCACAGCATTTGTTGTTGAGCGTGGTGCTCCAGGATTTAATGCTGGTAAGAAAGAAAATAAATTAGGAATGCGTGCTTCAGAAACAGCAGAGATGATTTTTGAAGATTGTCGCGTGCATCAAAGTCAAGTATTGGGTAAAGTAGGTGATGGGTTTAAACAAGCAATGAAAATTTTAGATGGCGGACGTATTTCAATTGCAGCTTTAAGTTTAGGAATTGCAAAAGGTGCGTTTGATGCTTCAGTGAAATATTCGCAGGAACGTCAGCAATTCGGTCAGCCAATATCAAATTTTCAAGGGATATCATTCAAGTTAGCTGACATGGCTACACAAATTGAAGCAGCAGAATTGTTAACTCTTCAGGCAGCAGATTTAAAAAATCGCGGAGAAAAAATGACGAAGCAATCAGCTTTCGCAAAGTATTATGCAAGTGAAGTTGCTGTTAGATGCTCAACAGAAGCAGTACAAATTTTTGGTGGTTACGGTTATACTAAAGATTTTCCGGTTGAAAAATTCTATCGTGACTCGAAGTTGTGTACGATTGGAGAAGGAACATCTGAAATTCAAAAGCTGGTTATTGCAAGAAATATTTTATCAGCTTAAAAAATAATAACTACAAGTATGAAGGCGTATCTTTTGATGCGCCTTTTTTTATATCCAGCAGATTGTAAAAACAATTATTAGAATAAAACTTACAAAGGTTAGTAATGTAATCATACAGCCACTACCTACTGTAGTTCTATTATAAATGCGGTTGTATGCTGCTTTCTTCGGATTGGTAAGCCATCCCCATCCTCGAGGTGCTTTTAGTCCTAAGCTGTGACGAATATAGCGCTTGACAGATGTTCGTGCAGCAATGCGTTTTTTTATACTCGGAACCCGGAAGCCAAATTTCATAGTCGTAAAAGTTTATATAAAAATAAAAAAAGTCCTGTATTGTGTACAGGACTTTTTGCTTGAGATTATTTTTTCTAGAATGAATAACTCAGTCCAGCCATTCCAATGAATCGATAGTTTGGATAGTTGTAATATCTGAAGTAACGATTAAATCCAATATTGTTTAAACTGATAAATACAGATAGCAATTTTGTATAGCGATAATCAACCGTTAAGTTGGCATCGACAAATCCTTTTAGTTTTATATCCTTTGTTACAAGCTTTCTTGTTGCTTGGGTTGTGTCGATGCTATACTCCAGTGCGTTCGATTCGCCAACATAAAAAATATCAGCCTTTACAAATATTTTTTCTGCTATAGCGTACGATCCGTGTAAGCCCGCTCTTAAAGCTGGAATGTAAAGTGCATTACTTAATTTATCTGTTTTGTAGTTGTTGTATTCTATGCTGATTCCTGCAGTAGTTTTCTCTGCAAATTTGTACTCTAAAGCGCCAGTTGCTTTGATGTGTTTTGCTTTGTCATAAACAACATTAAATGTAGTTGGAAAGTCACGTAATGCACCAGGACTTACCGTATCTACATTATTGTAGAAGAAAGCCATGTTGGATAAGTTAGAATAAGATGCAGAAGCTGTTAAAATTAAATTGTGGTCTAACTTAATTTTTGTTCCCGCTTCAAACATGATTTTGTTATTGGTGTTTTGAAGGAAAATATTTTTACCAAAAAACGGATTTTGATTTCCGAAAGAACGAAGGTCATTTCGTTGTAAATCGCCACTTACTTTACCATATACCGAGAATGTTTCTGGGATTAACTGGTAAGTACCTACTAAGAAAGGATAAATTCGAAAGGCGCCAATTCCATTCTCTGATTCTCCAATTAAATTAGCACCTACAGTTAATGCTGATAAATTCTTTTTGATGTTCACCCTTGGCATAATTCTCAAAATATTCCTTTTGAATTCAAGTGTGTCCGAATTGTATTTTCCTGCATCATAAGAAACGTCTAACGTAGCATTGCCTTTACTAACTGTTTTTTCAGCACCAGCTTTAATCGTCATGTTGTTTTCTGATGAGTTAAAGTTATCTGAAAAAGTATAGAATGCTGCTCCACCATTAAATGCAATTGCATCATCATTTTTCTTTTTCGTCTGTATTCCAAACGCTGCATTTACATCTTGTAGAATATGTTTCGTTTCTGCTTTTGAAAATAAATCAGGTGCTTGGTATCCGTAGTAATGAACAAGGTCTCTTTTAAATCCTAAGTCGGCATTAATGCTCAGCTTATCGAAATAGCGGATACCCGTCGCGTTTAGTGCATCATGACTATTAGATGGATTTCCATAATCGATAATACCTCCTGTACTTGACAAGTGACTATATCGAACTCCTGCATTAAATTCTTTCGAACGTAGCGAATTAAAATATAAATCAACCATCGGAAGATTTTCTAATCCATAACCAGCCTTTATAAATCCCTTGTATAATTTTTTAATATTATCATCCTTAATCTTAACAGGTTTGATGGGCGATAAATTATAATTTGAATTTATTGGCTTTGGTTCAATAGCATACGTTAATGTTGGAGGGTTGAATATAGATGTATCGCCAACGGGAGTGATATTGATTTTGAATGCATCGTTCAATACTGGAGTGTATTCCTTGTAAACGTTTATGTCTTCATTACCCAGATTCTTTACACCGCCTTTTGTTGTACTGTCAGGAGTCGTTTGAGCATTTGACTTTACCGTACTTAACGTAATTAGTAGTGCAGTTAAAATACAAGTAAACGAAATTTTATATGTTGAATTTATCATAATCATTTTTTTAGAAAAGGATTTTATTTCGAATTATTAAGATCTGTTTCTTGTTCTTTTGGTTCTTCTGGCTTCAACAAATCTTTTTCAATTGTTGCATCCAGTTCATTGTATCTTGCAGTTGCTAATGCTTTGATATCTTCAGGGTCAGAAGGGTCTACTTCGAAATTTTCAATTAAACTTTGTAATGTTTGTTTTGCCTGGAAGGTGTCTTTTAAAGCAACATAATTATCCGCAAGTAAAATAAACGACTTTCCAATCCAATAATCATAAGAAGGTACTTCGTTGATAATTTCGAAACATTTGTTCTGCGATGCTTTAAAGTTGTTTTGTTTGTATTCAATCAATGCTAGGTTGTAGCGCGATTCAGCCCCTACAGCACTACTTTGTTTTGCTGTTGCCTGAAACTCTTTCTTAGCAGTTGCAAAATCATCCGTCAGTAAAGCACAACGACCATTTGTTAAATGAGCTTCAGCTTCAATCTCGTTAGATACTTTATCAGACGATAATAATTTTTGAGCATATAAAAGTGATTGATCATATTGCTTGTTTTTGAAATAAGATCTCATCAAACCTGTTTGAGCATAAATGATATTATCCCTCAAATCTGCAGTCTGTTCTAATTTTGCATAGTGAGGTATTGCACGATCGTAAGCCTTATTTTTATAATTAATGTTACCTGCTTTTAGCAATGACTTCTCAGAGAAAATATTTTTTGGTTGTGCAACAATAAACTCATAACCTGTTAATGCATCTTCAAATTTATTCGAACGGTAATCGCACTCGGCAATGTAAAATGTTGCGTTTAGTTTGAAAATACCATTATCAAATTGTTCTAAGTATTTTTTGAAAGAGATCTTTGCTTCGTCAAATTTCTGACTTAAATATTGTTGTTCTGCTGCTTCAAAGGTTATTGAATCTTGCGCTCCTTCGCTAATACTAACGTTTGAAACGGTCTTCGCATAGTCAAAGTATTTATCAGGCGTTCCATTTGAAATATAAATGCTCTTGATAGTTGCTAATGCTTCTGCTGCTTCTGGCGAGCCAGGATAATTGCTTACAACCTTTTTAAAGATGTTTAATGCTTCATCATCTTCATTGCTGTTAAAATGAATCAAGCCAACGTTTAACTGCGCTTTCTTAGCATAAACACTATTTGGAAATTCAGCTAATAAATCATTAAATAGTTTTTTTGCCTCTGCTGAATTACCTAATGATAACTGTGCTTTGCCCTTCTCAAATAATCCATCTGCTTTGAATTTTGATTTTGGATATTGAGTAAGCAAAGTGTTCATTGTACTCGTCTTTCCATCAACATCACCTACTAGTCCTTGTAAAATTCCTTTTTGAAATAATGCATAATCGCTTGAAGCCGCTTGATTATCGATAGCCTGCTGATAATATGGAAGTGCGGTTTCAAATTGTCGTGTCACATAAAAGCAATCGCCTGTTCTTAAAAGGCAATCGTCGTAACTTGTTTTTGATACTTCACCTTTCTTTGCTAAGTATTTTCTGAACCAGGTTGCAGCTTCGTTGTAATCTGTATTTTTAAAGTAAGCATATCCTAGATTGTAATGACCTAATTCATAGAAGTCAGTATTGACAGACGCAGGGTTGAAAATGAAAATGCGATATTGTTTAACTGCAGCTTCATATTTGTTTTGCTTGTATAGTGCTTCTGCTTTCCAATACATAGCAAGTGCTCTTAAATTCTGATTGATATCATTCACAATCGCTTTCTCAAACATAGAAATTGCATTGTCAAGATATCCGTCGTTGAATAATTCAACACCTCTGTAATATGCCACTTTCTGATAAGCTTCTTTTGAACGATTCGTCTTAACCTTAATATTATCAAGTGCTGTCAAGGCATCTTTATAATTTCTGGTGTTGAGGTAGAGTACTGCAATTAACTCGTTCGACTCATCAGCGAATTTTGAATTTGGATAGTTAACTAAAAAATTTCTGAATGCATTAAGTGCTACTGGCTGGAATCCTAATTCATACGATAGTTTAGCATAGTTAAATTGTGATGATTCGCTGATAGTAGGATCGAAAGTATTCTTGCCTGCAAATTGAAATGCATTTCGCGCTGCTTGTTTGTTTTTTGCTTTCAAATAACAATCTGCTAAATGGTAATAAGCATTTTGTGCCAATGAATCATTTACTTCGGTCACCTTCTCGAAATTAGCAGCAGCCGTTTTGTAATCACCATTTTTATACTCGCAATATGCAATTGAATAGCGATCATCACGATTGATAGCTGGTACCGAAGATTGATAAACATCAAAATAAATCAATGCATTTTTATAATCGTTAGAGCGGTAATATGATTCTGCAATGATGCGATTAATTTCAGAGGCATTTTGTGGATTAGATTTTTTCAAAATACCTGTTCCGTATTTAATCACTTCGTTATATTTCTCTTGCTCGAAATACATTTGCGTGATGTAATAAGGAACTAATGGTCCAAACGTAGCAGATGAATCAAGTTTCTTAAAATATTCTAAGGCTGTATTAAAATTGTTTTGCGTATATGCGATATGTCCGTAGTAATATTGCGCTGCTGTTTGATATTTTGATTGTACTTCTATGATCTCATGAAAATTCTTAGATGCTTTTTCTTGATCATTTTTTGAGAAATAACAGTACCCTGTTTTGAAATAATATTCTGCTACTTCATCACCTGATAAATAATAGACATCTGCTTTTTCTAGAGCTGTTAGTGCTTTGCCGTATTGCTTTGTTCTATAGTGCATACGACCAAGATAAAACCATGCTAATGGTGCTTTAGTACTTTCAGGGTATTTATCAATAAATGTCTGAAACTTCGATTCAGCATCTGGATTAAAAAGTTCAAACGACGAAACCGCAGAATAATAAGCCGCATTTATTTTATAAGGCAACGTTCCTTTTGTCGAAGCTGAATAGTTATCGAACAGTTTGATGGCCGCACCGTATTTTTCTTTGATGTATAGCTCGTAAGCTGTTTTGTAATCTCTATCGGCCTCAGTATAAAATTCTGTATGCTGCGCGAATGAAATCCTTGTGCAAAGTATTCCTGCCAGGATTAAAAATTTAAGTTTATGCTTCATGATTGGGTACACCTATGGAAAGTCAAAATTACATCTATGAAACGGCAGTCGAGACTGAAATAGTGTATTAATGCCCTATTTTATCAACAGCAAAGTGTATATAATTAAGTCGCCTCTCACTTGTAATTAGCAGGTTGCAACAAAAACTTTCTACCTTCGTTATAGAAAAATAATCCGACTTAAAATGAAAAACTACAGCTTCGTCATCCTTGCCTCAATACTTGTTGCATTTACTGCCTGTAAGAAAGAAACTCCTAAGCCTTTGGGAGATAATGACACTTCTACTTCAATTGAAAATGCAATGGCCGATGCAGCATTTAATGATGTTGCTAATATTGCAGATGAGGGATATACTGGAGCAGTGAGCTCTTACAAAGGAAGTATTCCTCCCATGTTTTTATCAAATTGTGCTTCTGTATCGTTTGATACAGCTGCTAGTCCTAAAAAATTTACGATTGATTTTGGAACAACGAATTGCTTATGCAACGATGTAAATTATCGAAGAGGGAAAATCATTGTTGCTTATCAGGGTTTCTATCGTGATAGTGGTAGTATTCACACCATCACCTTCGATAATTATTATGTAAACAACAATAAAATTGAAGGATCTAAAACTGTTACAAACAAAGGCCGCAATACCAATGGTAATTTATCATATGATATTGTGATTAATGGATTCATCACGTGGGATACTGCTTACTTCGGAATTGTGAGTACAAGTACCTTCACAGCTAATCGTACGCGCGAATGGAGTGAAGGAGAATCTACCTTACTTTGGACAGATGACGTTTACCTAATTACAGGAACACAAAGTGGGGTTACACGCACAGGTGCTACGTATTCCGCAACTACTGTTTCTGCTTTGAAGAAAGAAATTGGCTATCGACATATCACCGATGGTACATTAGCTTTCACTCCTCAGGGCAAGTTCACACGTTATATCAATTATGGTTATCCTAATGGTGATTGGGATAATTTAGCACAGGTAACAATTAACGGATATACCTACATTATTCAGTTGAGGTAAATTAAAATCAGGATGAGAAATAAAAAAGGGACGATTTTTAATTCGTCCCTTTAGTTTTATCGGACTATTGTAATCTGTCCGGTTTCTTCGTGCTTTTTATTGTTTACGTCCTTCGTTCTAACTCGGTAAACGTAAACTCCTGAAGGGCATTCCTCATATTCGTTCAGGTATTTACCATTCCAGACTTCATCAGGGTTAGTGGTTTTCCAAACGATTTGTCCTCGTCGGTTATAAACCGATAATTCAATGGTTCTAATTCCCTTAGAAAAAATTTGGAATACATCATTCAATCCATCGTTGTTCGGAGAAAATGCATTAGGCAAAGTAAGATTGTAAATGTCTTTTACTTCTACAGTGATGAATGAAGAGTCGGCACAGCCGCCTGCATTGATAGT
>CAMBYJ010000005.1 GCA_945872015.1 Chitinophaga pinensis
GGAAGATCATCAACTACGTATCCAACATTATCGAGTTTTGTCATTCCATAGAGCGAAACAAGAGTAATTACGATTACCACTACATAAACCTTTTTGGTATGAAAACGCACCCATGAATTTACATAAGTCAATAACTTCTGCATACGAGGAGCTTCCAGATGCTTCACATGCTTTACATCTGGCGGTGATAAAAAGCTAAATACAATTGGAATTAGAATGAGTGAAATCAACCAGGTAGACATTACATTCGCCGCAGCTACCAATCCGAATTCCATTAATAAACGACTTTCTGTAAAATACAAAACGAAGAAACCGATTGCTGTAGTTACGTTAGCAAGGAATGTTGTAAGTCCGATACGTTGCACCATACGCGACAATGCAACTCCCTGAGAATTATGACGAGCATATTCTGTCTGGTACTTATTTAATAATAAGATACTATTTGGTATACCTATAACTATAATTAACGGTGGAATTAATCCGCTTAATATGGTGATTTTATAATCTAATAATGCAATTGTTCCCAGCGACCAGATTACTCCAACAGCAACAACAATCAATGAAAAGAAAACCACTTGAAAAGAACGGAAGAAAACGAAAAGCACTAATGCAGTAACAAGCACTGCAAGTATCATAAATAATTTCATTTCCTGAACTACTTTCGATGTGATTTCGGTTCTGATATAAGGCATACCACTCAAATGAACATCGACTCCATTTACATTGGAAAACTCTGTTGCCTTAGCCTTAATATTTCGAACAATTTCAATTCGGTTTTTAGTATTCAATTTAACCTTATCGAACGTGATGGCCATTAATGAAGCATGTGATTCTTTATTCAGAATAAATCCATCGTAAAAAGGCAAATCGGAAATTACATTTTGAATACTGTCTAACTCTATTTGATTAGCAGCGGGCCCATCATGCAATAACTTCATTTCAAACTTTTGCAAAGAATCATTACGTTGCAAACAGTATAATCGCGCTGTTGAAACTACCGCTTCAATACCATCTAGCTTACGAATATCTTCTCCAAGCTTCCACCATGCATTATATTTACTCAATTGCTGCATAGATGAATCCTGAATACCAATAAACATTACAGAACCATCTTCACCAAACTTCTCTTTAAATTGTTGATAGGCCTGATAGTCGGGGTCTGAAGCTGGAAGAATTTTAGCAAACTCATACGATAACTGAATATGCGTTGCCTGCCAGCCCATGAAAGCTGTAATGATAAAAATGATAATTAATAACAAATATCGATTACGGAGAATCAGCTTTGCCAGGCTTTTAAACATAAGGGTAAAAATAGTAATTTTAAGAGAGTTAAGGCATTTTGAAATAAGTTTTAAAAACTTGCTTTTCAGAACAATAAAACATACTAGAACTAAAAGCCGAATAAACTACCTTTGCCACAACAACATGAACAGGAATTTTAGAGACGGAATTAATTTTATCAGCAAGTTTAGTATTAAGCGAGCATGGAATGCTATGCTGGTATTATCGTCCTTTTATTATTCAAGGTGGACCAAGAGCACGGTTAACTGGGGATATCCTGTAGCGTTATCATTTGAGCCCACTACATCTTGTAATTTAAGATGTCCTGAATGTCCAAGTGGATTACGTTCATTCACCCGCCCAACAGGAATGCTCGAAAGTGATTTTTTTAGGAAGGTAATTGATGAAACGAGTAGTCACTTATGGTATTTAATCTTCTATTTTCAAGGAGAGCCTTATCTACATCCTGAATTTACTGACCTTGTAAAATACGCTTCCAGCAAAAAGATTTATACGGCAACTTCCACTAACGCGCATTACCTAACGGAAGCGAATGCACGAAAAACGGTTGAGTCGGGATTAGACCGATTAATTATTTCAATTGATGGTAGTACACAAGATGTATATCAGCAATATCGTATTGGGGGAAAACTAGAAAAAGTATTAGAGGGAACAAAGAATATTGTCAAGTGGAAGAAAGAATTAAAATCAAAAACTCCACATATTATCTTTCAGTTTTTAGTCGTAAAACCAAACGAACATCAAATGAAAGATGTTGTTCAATTAGCTAACGAATTAGGTGTTGATGAAGTAGCATTTAAGACAGCACAGGTTTACGAATATGAACACGGGAATCCATTAATTCCAGATAACGCAGACTATTCACGCTATCGAAAAAAAGAGGATGGCACTTACGAAATCAAAAATCAATTATTAAATCAGTGCTGGAAGATGTGGCATTCTTGCGTAATCACATGGGATGGAAGTGTTGTTCCTTGTTGTTTTGACAAAGACGCATCGCATCCGATGGGAAGCTTACAAGAAAGTACATTTAAAGAAGTATGGAATAGTACTAATTACCGCAATTTCAGAGGTAAATTATTACAATCTCGCAATCAAATCGACATCTGTAAAAACTGTACAGAAGGAACTAAAGTCTGGGGTTAACCTATTTGATTACTTACCTGATCGGTGTGCTTTTGCATCCATCATTAACTCTTCAATCTCTTCAACTTCCAACGGAATATTAGCCATTAAATCAACAGGCTCTTTTGAAGTAATTAAAATGTCATTTTCAAGACGAATACCTAAGCCTTCTTCCGGAATATAGATACCAGGCTCACAAGTAAACACCATACCTGCTTTCATTGGCTCATATCGATTACCGATATCATGAACATCTAATCCTAGGAAATGAGAAGTGCCATGCATAAAATACTTTTTATAAAGTGGCATATCAGGATTTTGCTTCTTCACCTCATCACGATTTAAAAGCCCTAATCCGATTAATTCTTCCTCCATAATTTTACCAACTTCCACATGATATTTCTCGATTGTATTACCAGGAACCAGCATAGCAGTTGCTTGCTTCATCACACGAAGTACAGCATTATAAACATCACGCTGACGCTCTGTGAATTGACCGCTAACAGGAATGCTACGAGATAAATCGGCAGCATAATTTCCATACTCAGCACCAAAATCTAGCAGGATTACATCACCGTCTTTACACTCCTGATTATTATCGATGTAATGTAAAACATTAGCATTTGGACCAGAAGCAATAATTGGGGTATAGGCATGGCCGGTAGCACGCTTACGAATGAATTCATGTGTAATTTCAGCTTCGATTTCATACTCCATTACACCAGGCTTTACAAAACGCAAAACACGACGAAAAGCTTTCTCTGTAATATCGATTGCACGTTGCATAACCTGAATTTCAAAGTCGCTTTTTATCGCACGAAGTTGCGCCATAATCGGACCTGAACGATGGAAGAAATGTGCAGGATATTTAGCTTTCATTTCATTAGAAAAACGAAGCTCTTTATAAGGAACTTCACTCGAGAAACGATCATTTTCATTCAGATTTACATATACATTCAAAGAATGATTCATGAGCATTGGAATAACAGAAGGAATATCTTCTGTCCACATAATTGTTTGAATCCCTGATGCCGCTCTAGCCTCTTCCTTCGTGTATTTATGTCCTTCCCAAACGGCAATATGCTCATTAGTTTTACGAAGAAATAATATCTCGCGATACTTGGGTAGTGGGGCATCTGGAAATATTACCAATAGGGTTTGTTCCTGATCAATGCCGGTTAGATAAAATAAATCTGGGTGCTGATGAAAAGGATAATTCTGATCTGCTGATCGGGGCATTTCATCATTTGCGTTAAAAAAAGCAATAGATTTAGGTTGTAAATGCGCCTTATAACGCTCACGGTTTTCGATGAATAATTTATTATCGATTGGCAGATATCTCATGATTAAACAATTTAAAATTTATCTCACGAAACTACAAAAAGCGAGATAAAAAGCCGTTTGAAAGAATAAAAAATTAGCGTAGGCCCTGTTTTTCGCTTGATTTTTATCGACATTCAAAACTCAAAATGTGCATTAAGTGTTCTATGTCATTGAAATAATAGCATTTAGGCGATAAGTAAGAAAGCTTCTAAATTCTTAACGAATTACTTGTTGCTTGCCTTGTGAAAGTTAAATTTGTGGTCTTGTAAAAAATCCATAAAAACAGATATAAATTCATTATGAGCAAATTCTTCGAATTTCTGAATTCATCGGTAGGGCGTAAATGGTTAATGGCCTTGACTGGTTTATTCTTGTGTTTGTTTGTTGTCGTGCATATGTCGGGCAACTTACAGCTATTTAAAAACGATCAAGGGAAAGCGTTTAACCAATATGCGGTATTCATGACCACCTTCCCTCCTATTAAGGCAGTATCCTACTTTAACTACTTTTTCATTTTATTGCATGCTGCTAACGGATTCTACTTAGTATTAAGAAACCGCAAAGCACGTCCTGTAAAGTATGAAGGAAAAAAAGCAGGTGGAGAAACAACATGGTCGTCAAAGAACATGGGACTTTTAGGTTCTATCCTTTTAGTATTTATTGTTATTCACATGGGACATTTCTGGAGAGAGTTTCATTTTAGTCCGATGCCAGTTAAGCAATATGTAACCGACATGACTACTGATAGCTTAGTTGATGTTAAGCCATTTCCTGTAGAAGAATTTAAAAAACCAATACAACTAACTTCTCAGCAATACGAAATTTTAATCGTAAAGGATTTATATGCAGAGGTAGAATCAGCATTTAAGAACCCTTGGTATGTTGCATTTTACGTGATTGCAATGATTGCATTATCGTATCACTTAGCACATGGTTTCCAGAGTGCATTTCAAACAATGGGTATTCGCAGAAAGAATTACGAAAAGATTATCAAGAGCATAGGAACGATTTTCTTCGCGATTATCATCCCTGCTTTATTTGCAGCAATGCCACTTTATTTCTTATTCATTAAACACTAAACAGGAATTTATATTATGTCAATTGATTTAAATAAATCTAATAAGAGTTTAGATTCAAAAACACCAGCAGGCCCATTATCAGAAAAATGGGATAGCCATAAATTCAATTTAAAACTGGTTAACCCAGCTAACAAACGTCGTTATGATGTTATCATCGTAGGAACTGGATTAGCGGGTGCATCAGCGGCTGCCTCTTTAGCAGAGCTTGGATACAACGTTAAAACTTTTTGCTTTCAGGATAGTCCACGTCGTGCGCACAGTATCGCTGCACAAGGCGGAGTTAACGCTGCAAAAAACTATCGTAATGATGGAGATAGTATCTATCGTTTATTTTATGATACTATTAAAGGTGGCGATTACAGAGCGAGAGAAGCGAACGTACATCGTTTAGCACAAGTGAGTGTAAACATCATCGATCAGTGCGTTGCGCAAGGTGTACCTTTTGCACGTGAGTACGGTGGATTATTAGACAATCGTTCATTTGGTGGTGCTCAGGTATCAAGAACTTTTTATGCGAAAGGTCAGACTGGACAACAGTTATTATTAGGTGCATATAGTGCAATGAATCGAATGGTTGGAACAGGCCAGATTAAAAGCTACACTCGTCATGAGATGTTAGAATTAGTAATGGTTGATGGACAAGCGCGCGGAATTATTGCTAGAGATATGGTTACTGGTGAGATAGAAAGACACAGTGCACATGCCGTTGTTTTATGTACTGGCGGTTACGGTAACGTATTTTATTTAACAACATACGCAAGAGGTTCGAATGCAACAGCTATCTGGAGAGCGCATAAAAAAGGTGCTTACTTCGGAAATCCTTGCTTTACACAGATTCACCCTACTTGTATTCCAGTATCTGGTGATCATCAATCGAAATTAACGTTGATGTCAGAGTCGTTACGAAATGACGGACGTATCTGGGTACCTAAGCAAAAAGGTGATCCTAGAAAACCAGAAGACATTCCTGAAGACGAAAGAGATTATTACTTAGAGAGAAGATATCCTTCATTCGGAAACTTAGTACCTCGTGATATTGCTTCGCGTGCTGCAAAGGATATGTGTGATAAAGGATTTGGAGTTGGTACTACAGGCTTAGCAGTTTACCTTGACTTTAGCGATGCAATCAATCGTTTAGGAGAGAAGGCTGTAGAATCTAAATATGGCAACCTGTTCGATATGTACAAACAAATCACAGGAGATAATCCATATAAAACACCAATGATGATTTATCCGGCTGTTCACTATACAATGGGTGGCTTATGGGTAGATTATAATTTGATGACTACTATTCCTGGACTATATGCATGTGGTGAAGCGAACTTCAGTGATCATGGTGCAAACCGTTTAGGTGCATCTGCATTGATGCAAGGATTAGCGGATGGATACTTTGTATTGCCGTATACCATTGGCGATTATTTAGCTGGTGTAGAGCGTAAGCCTATTGCTAATGATACTCCTGAATTTATGGAAGCAGAAGCGAAAGTGAAAGACCGTTTAGGAAAATTATTATCGATTAAAGGAAGTAAAACGGTTCATGATTTTCATCGTGAGTTAGGTTTGATTATGTGGAACCATTGCGGAATGGCACGTAACGAGCAAGGCTTGAAAGAAGGTATTGATAAAATCAAAGCATTGAAAGAAGACTTCTGGAAGAATTTATTAGTTCCGGGTGAAGCATTAGAATTAAATCAGAATTTAGAGAAAGCAGGACGTGTTGCCGATTTAATTGAGCTTGGCGAATTAATGATGGTAGATGCGTTGGACCGTAAGGAAAGTTGCGGTGGTCACTTCCGTGAAGAATACCAAACTCCAGAAGGTGAAGCATTACGTGACGACGATAACTATGCATATGTTGCAGCCTGGGAGTACAAAGGCGATGGACAAGCACACGAACTACACAAAGAAGAATTAAAATACGAGAATGTTAAGCTTACTCAACGTTCTTATAAATAACATTTAAACCACTAATTAAAAAATAGCTATTACCATGAGTGGAAATATGAATTTAACATTGAAAGTCTGGAGACAAAAAGACACTAAGTCATCTGGACGATTTGAAACATATCCTGCAAAAGGCGTATCTCCAGATATGTCGTTTTTAGAGATGTTGGATGTTGTGAATGAAGACTTAATTAAAGGCGGAAAAGAGCCAATTGCATTTGATCACGATTGCCGCGAAGGTATTTGTGGAATGTGCAGTATGTATATTAACGGTCGCGCACATGGGCCAAACAAAGGAGTAACTACTTGTCAGTTGCACATGCGTAGCTTTAAAGATGGCGATACAGTTATCATTGAGCCATGGAGAGCATCTGCATTTCCTGTGTTAAGAGACTTAGTAGTTGACAGAAGAGCATTTGATAAAATTCAGCAAGCTGGAGGATTTATAAGTGTGAATACTGGATCAGCACCTGATGCGAACAGCATTCCTGTTCCGAAGGCTAACGCTGACGAGGCATTTAATTCTGCTGCTTGTATTGGCTGCGGTGCTTGTGTAGCTGCTTGTACGAATTCATCTGCGATGTTATTCTTATCGGCTAAAGTATCGCAATATGCTTTATTACCTCAGGGAAGAGTTGAAGCAAAACAACGTGTAGTAAATATGTTGAAGATTCACGATGAGGCAGGATTTGGAGCTTGTACAAATACAGAAGCATGCGAAGCAGAATGTCCGAAAGGAATCTCTGTAAGCAATATTGCACGATTAAACAGAGAGTATTTCTCTTCGATGATTTCAGGAGAATAATTTCAAAAAACATCAATCCTATTATAAACCCTTCTAAAATTATTAGAGGGGTTTTTTATTTGGTGGTGGAGGTTGTATATTTGTAAATAATGAAACGCATACTATTTATTCTTTCTTTGCTATTTGTTGGCGCGTTAAAATCAAACGCACAAACGCCTGGTGTATGTAAGGATTCATTACGTCAACCACAACCTACCTACTCTTGTCCTGCTGAATACAGACCTGTTTGTGGATGTGATGGTGAGACGTATCGCAACGAATGCAATGCCTATTACAGAGCAGGACTAAATTTCTATTCAGATGGAAGCTGCAGATCCTTTGATTTTGATATTACTCCCAATGCAGTTACTTATCTATTGAATTTACAGATATATAAAAAAACGCGTGGCAATATTTTAATTACTGTTTTTAATACGCTTGGATATCGCGAATTCGAATATCAGATTTTTGTTCCTGATGCTGCGAGTGTTGGCGGTGCTTATCCTTTTCCGTTAGATTTAAACTATTTAGGAAATGGTGTTTTTCTTTTACAAGTTATATCTGATGGAGAGCAGCTCGTAAAGAAATTTTATAAATACAGAACAGATTAATTTTTTACAACTGATTTTATTTTCTCAATATAGCCACTTAAAATCACGTCCTTATTATAATCATGTTTAACCATATTGATTAAATCATGATTGGGCGTTAAATTACGATTAGATATAATTTGCTTTACTTTTTCAAAAGCGTTGGACATTTCATCATTGGTTTGTGCCTGATAAGAATATTGGTAAGGGAATGTCCAAATAACTTCACAACCGTAACTCATAGCTTCAATGACTGATAATGAAAATCCATCATGCTCAGTGAGCCTTAAAAAAACAGGTGTGCTCTGAAGTTCTTTCTGAAATTCCTCTGCACTAACCCATCCAAATACTTTCACATTTTTTGGCAATTGTACTGTTGGTTTCTTAACTCCGAACAATTTAAATTCTATTCCTGGATAATTTTCAGCAAGGAACTTAAGTTTATTTATTCCATAAAACTCCTGCCTGCTATCTCCCATGTATGTCATACATGAAATATTTTCATATTTATTAATTGGTGTTTTAGCATCAACCGATTTGAAAAAAACATATGCTGGCTGCAACCCTAAAGTTGATACCTCTTCAAATTGCAATGGGAAATCTACGAAGTGAGAAGCATAATCGACATAATCTCTTTTTATAGTTCCATTTTTAAATCGCTCCATTGCAAGCAAAGAATCTGTCCCCTGCCATTGCATGATAAGTTTCTTCTTAAATTTCAAAACAGCATTTAAAGAGCCGCTATTATCCGTTACACCATTCATCGATATAACAACATCTGCAAAAGGTAATAATGCTAAAAATTTCAGCTGTTGCAATTTTGAATTATAGGTATCGCAAAAAATAAATTTAGAGGTAGCATCAAATGCATTTAAATCATCTGCTAGTCGTTTGCTAAACAAGGGTAATCCATTTATTAGTACGAGCATGATTTATTTATAATGTAAATGACAATCATTTAAAATGGTGGACTTCATCATTATCTCATTTTCAAATTGTCAAATTATCAAATTAATCAAGTTGCCCCTTCAAAGGGAAGACGGATCGCCCATCTAAATCGCCACTATTAATCCGATTTTATTCTTTTACCAGCTTAATAGCGCCCATAGGACTATCAACTACATTCAGATAGTAAACACCGCTAGGAAATTCTGTCAGATCAACTTTGAAATCACTTCCAGTAATAATCCCTTCGCTCATACTTTTACCCTCGTTATTTGTGATTATATACTTTTTATTTTCTCCAAGATCTAATTTGATAGAAACAGTATTCTTTGTTGGATTAGGATAAACAACTGTTTGATTTTTTCCTGGATTACTAATTCCAGTTGTGACTTGTGAGTTATACAAAGCAGTTACTTCAGCTTGCGTTAACGAACGATTCCAGATACCAATATCATCAAACACACCAGCATAATAATTTCCACTTGGGCCTCTGCCTATCCATAAAGGCTGATTTACTCCTGTTGATCCAGTTCCTGTAAAATTTGTACTGTCAATCAGAATTCCATCACGATATAATTTCATTTTGGTATTAGAGTAAGTACCTACTAAATGCATCCAAGCGCCAATTGTATCAGTACAATTTAACCATGTCCATGGCGACTGTTGCTTACATGTACCAAACTGAACTCCGACACCTCCTTGAATATTTGAAATAAAATTTCCTGAATTTAGATTACCCGACATTATTACAACGCCAGATGATGGCTGTACACTTTTCTTCACCCAAACCGAATAAGTAAAAGCACCAGACTGCGAAAATGTAAATGTAGGATTAGCGAGTTGCATCCACTGAGCTCCTAAACCATCAACAAACGCTGCGGCATTTACATTTCCAAAGCGATCAGGAACGAACGTTGCTCCATAATTAGCCAATGTATTTAGTGAAGCATTATTTGCATTTGCACCACTATTATTGAAGTTATACCAAGCAAGTAATCCTGTAGTTGGGACATACGAAGGCACCTGTGCAAATAGAACATTCGTTGCAAATAGTACGATAAGAGTAAGTAGTTGTTTTTTCATATTAAAGATTTGAGATTATAAAAATAAAAATTATTTGAATAAATATACTGATTGCACTTCTGAATTGTGGTTAATCCTTTCATGAATATGCTTAATTAGATATCAAACCCTTTATTTCTCAATTATTAAATCATACTTGGCTAACAAACCGACAACTCCATCAATTGAAAACTTTGCCTTTTTCACTCGATTACTTTCCAGGTCGATATTATAATTGTACGATGTATGGAAGTCTACTTTTTCAAGATTTGTACGTTCAAATACAGCCTGTGCTAGATTACAGTTCTCAAACATTGCAGCCGTTAAATCAGCCTCTGCAAAATCGGTATCTTATAGTTGAGAGTTCTTGAAATTTGTTTTTGAAATAGTTGTTTTATAGAAGGAAGAATGATTAAGCTGGCAATTATCAAACGAAAAGGAAAGTCCGAACTCATTGCAAGTATCGAATCGAAGTCCGAGCATTTTACAATTCTTAAATTGTACATCCCTAAAAGCAGTCTTATTCAATTTTGTCAAGCTAACATCGCACGCATCAAAAATACAATCGACAAAAATACAATGCGACAAATCGTTGTTGGCAAAATCACAATTGTTAAAAGTACAATTATCGTATTCTCCAACTGCTAACACATCAATTTTATCAAAGATTTTATCTTGCACAAATACTTGTTCCATTTGTTGATTTACTATAAAGAATGTTTATTGTTGTTACTTTACGTAAGCGTTGAATTATCTAAGAACCTCTCCTCCAACCACACTCACATACGTTCTTAACTCTTCAAAATATTCATTAAACTCTTGTTCAAAGTCGCTATAATACCTATCCAAATAAATAGCTGCTTCATCCATACGCGATTCAAACTTTGTTCTCTTCGACATACCTGTAAGCGTTTTATTTATTCCTGCTACCGTTTTGTAATTCAGTAACCAGTTTTGAGGAATCATATACTCAATCATCTGCTGCGTGCGCAATGGTAATCGGTGATGATTATCTTTTAGTAGCGTATAAAAGTTATTGGCATAAACCGACAATTCTTGGTGGTGATACTGTTCCCATTTAATAGCTAAATAATGATCATAAAAAACATCAACTATTACTGGCGAATATTTTCCAAACTCACTACGCAACCTGATTTTACTTTGCTCAACTACTTTATGAGAGTCGGTAAACTCATCAATCATTCGATGCAGTTTAATTCCCTTTATTACCTCTTCGTCAAACAACTCAATCTGCTTTCCTTTAACATGATCGGCAATAAAATTTCCAATCATTATTTCATGATTGTTCCCACTCAAATAAAGGTGTGCTAAATAATTCATGCGTTAAAAAAAGTCCCGAGGTAAAACTCGGGACTTTTCATGTTTTATTATTAAGCTTCTACTTCTTCGTATGAACTTACATCAGGGCAAGTACAAACCAAATTACGATCTCCGTATGCATTATCAACACGCTTTACTGTTGGCCAGAACTTATTTTCTGACAACCAAGATGCAGGATAAGCAGCTTGCTTTCTCGTGTAAGGGTAATTCCAGTTGTCAGAAGTTAATTCTTCAGCTGTATGTGGTGCATTTACTAAAACGTTATTATGCTTATCGCCTTCTTCATTTTCTAATGCGCGAATTTCTTCACGAATAGAAATCATAGCATCGCAGAAACGATCTAACTCAGCCTTCGACTCACTCTCTGTCGGCTCAACCATTAATGTTCCTGCTACTGGAAATGCTACAGTTGGAGCATGGAAACCATAATCCATTAAACGTTTTGCGATATCACCTGCTTCAATTCCTGCCGTTTGTTTAAACGCTCTGCAATCTAAAATCATTTCATGAGCACAATGTCCGTGAGTACCTTTATACAAAATCGGATAATGTCCTTCCAAACGCACCTTCATATAGTTCGCATTCAAAATTGCATATTTAGTTGCATCGGTAACACCTTTGCTTCCTAACATTTTGATATACCCGTAGCTGATTAATAAAATCAATGCACTACCCCAAGGCGCTGCACTAACTGCTGTACCTATACGCTCTTTGCTAATATTGATTACCGCATGGTTTGATAGGTAAGGCGCTAAGTGACTTCTTACTCCGATAGGACCCATTCCAGGACCACCACCACCGTGAGGGATTGCGAATGTTTTATGTAAATTCAAATGGCAAACATCGGCACCAATCATTCCAGGACTTGTTAATCCAACCTGTGCATTCATATTAGCACCATCCATGTAAACTTGTCCGCCGAAATCATGAATAATTTGCGTTAACTCACGAATGCCTTCTTCAAAAACACCGTGCGTACTTGGATAAGTAACCATCAAGGCAGCTAAATTATCTTTATGCTTTTCTGCTTTTTCTTTTAGATCTGCAATATCAACATTACCGTTTTCGTCACATTTAGTTACAACTACATTCCAACCAGCCATTACTGCTGAAGCAGGATTCGTTCCATGCGCACTCTGAGGAATTAATACGATGTTACGATGACCTTCTCCTTTAGCTTGTAAATAACCGCGAATAGCCATAAGTCCTGCATACTCACCTTGCGCACCAGAATTTGGTTGCAAAGAGATAGCATCAAAACCAGTTACATCGCATAAGTAATTTTCAAGTTCTTTAATTATTTGCTGATAGCCTTGTGTTTGATCTAATGGAGCAAAAGGATGAATGCTATTCCATAGAGGCCAGCTTAACGGCATCATTTCACTCGTAGCATTTAGCTTCATTGTACATGAACCTAAAGCAATCATCGAATGATTTAACGCTAAATCTTTATTCTCTAAATGTTTTATATAGCGTAACATATCTGTTTCGCTTCTGTATTTATTGAAAACGATATTTGTTAAGAAAGTAGACTTTCTAGCTAATGAATAATCGCTATTGATTATATGATTGTTTACTGATTCAAATTCAGCATCGCTTCCATTCGCATTTGCAAATACAGCAACAATATCTTTTAAATCGTTAGTTGAAGTAGTTTCATCAACAGCAATTACCACTGCATCATCTTCATATCTGAAGTTCATTCCTTTAGCCAGTGCATTCGCTTTTATCGTAGCTGCCATACCGTTAGCTGCAACGCTAATAGTATCGAAATAAGATGCATGCATAATTTCATATCCAGCATTTTTAAGCGCATTTGCTAGGCTACATGCTTTTTGATGCACTGAAGAAGCGATCGACTTAATTCCGTCTGAACCATGATAAACAACATACATCGATGCCATTACTGCTAATAAAACCTGAGCAGTACAAATATTTGATGTAGCCTTATCACGTTTGATATGTTGCTCACGTGTTTGTAAAGCCATACGTAATGCAGGCTTACCTGAAGAGTCCATACTTAATCCGATAATACGACCTGGTATATCACGCTTATAATCTTCTTTAGTTGCAAAGAATGCAGCATGAGGACCACCATATCCCATTGGAACACCGAAACGCTGAGAGTTACCAACTACTACATCGGCACCCCACTCGCCTGGAGGCGTTAACATTACCAACGATAAAATATCAGCTGCTACAACTACACGAATATCTTTCGTTTTACATTTAGCTGTAAATCCGCTGTAGTCATTTACCACTCCACTCTTTCCAGGATATTGCAAAATCACACCATAGAAATCATCATCAAAATTAAACGAAGCATAATCTCCGATTTCTAATTCAATTCCTAAAGGCTCCGCTCGTGTTTTTAATACATCTATCGTTTGAGGAAAAACTTCATCAGATACAAAAAACTTCACTGCATTATTCTTAACCTGCTCTTTACCTCTTGTATGAAACAACATGGTCATTCCTTCAGCAGCAGCAGTAGCTTCATCCAATAAAGAAGCATTTGCCATTGGTAAACCTGTTAAATCACATACGATAGTTTGATAATTCAAAAGCGCTTCTAAACGTCCTTGAGCAATCTCCGCCTGATAAGGTGTATAGGCAGTATACCAACCAGGGTTTTCAAAAATATTACGCAAAATTACCGGAGGGGTAATCGTTCCGTAGTAACCTAAGCCAATATACGAACGAAACATTTTATTCTTAGCTGCCACCTTTCGAAGGTCATTAATATAGGTTGTCTCATCAACAGCCTCTCCAATTGATAAATCCTTCGACAAACGTATGTCAGAAGGTATCGTTTGATTAATCAATTCATCAATAGAAGAAACCCCTATCGATTTTAACATTTCTGCTGTTTCCTGCTGACCAGGTCCGATGTGACGATCGGAAAACGAGTAAAGTGACATAGTGCTTAATTAAGATTGCAAATTTATAAAATGCATAGCTGAAATTTGATGTTTACAGGCTCGAAATTCAAAATATTTGATATTTAAATGAGCTGATTTTCAGATATCAAAGGAATAACCCCAAATCCACGTAAATTGTTTTGTGGTTTATCAAAAATACATAGCTGAAAACTTCTTAAAGATTAGAGTTATTTACGCTAATCCTCGATATCTATTAATTAGTTTTGATTACTATGAAAAAAGTCCTTTATAAGCATGTTACTATTTGCCTAATAGCCATCTTCTTTACTAGCAAGGCGAGCGCTCAACAAAAAATAAAATTGCTGAATGGCAAAACAATTTACCCCATCTCCTATTCCATCGGAGAGATGTTTGTCAATTATAAACTGGAAGGGGATAATTCTAAGAAGCTAAGATTAGTAGACAAATTTGATGTTTTTTCAGTGACGGATTCAGAGAACAAGGAAGATGTTTTATACAAGCCAGTTGACAGTCTTGATTTTTCGATTGAAGATGCAAGATTTTATATGGATGGAGAAAATGCAGCCAGGACTTATTTTAATAAACCGGGCGTGAGAATTTCATCTGCAGGTGTTGGTTTAGCTTCTGGAATATTAAGTTTTTATTCATTGCCCATCCCATTCTTTTACGGAATTGCAATCACGCAGCGCAATCCTAAGAAATTACAATTGCCAGAAGAGTTGAAAAGTATGGAAAACAACGAGGCATTTCGATTTGGTTATAACAGGGAAGCACGAAACATTAAGATGAAACAGAGCTTAAAGTATGGTTATATTAGTCTTGGGGTTAGCATTGCAGCACTATTCCTAATTGTAAAATAATTATGCATGCTTAAAGGCAAATCGTTACATCACTTAGCGCTTGCCGTTACCGCACTTTTTTTCTTTTTAGCTTCTATAAAACTTATTTTATCTGCAAACACCCTTGCATTATCAGTAGCAGTTTTCACTGGTACTTTTTTCATTTACCGCTTATCGGTTTGGGTTCCGGTGTTAAGTTGGTCGCGTCGGTTTATCGATTTTTATTCTAGACCAAAGGCCATAGAGTTAGCAACCTACCTAATAATAATTCTTAGCACGTTTTACTTTTTAAATTTTAGAGAAACAACTTTGTTAATCAGTTGGGGAGTATTCTCTACTTGTTATTTCTTGAATATAAAATTGGGGGCGTTTCATTTCAAAGGACTACGAAGTATTCCATTGATAAAAACAATTCATTTATCGCTTTTATGGACCATCATCGGATTTCTTTTCAAGCAAGAGATTGCAAACAACAGCTTACAGATATCCGAATTCATTATTCGATTTGTCATTCTGTTTATAATTTGCCTAGGAGTTGACTTACGCGATATTACTAAAGATGAAAAGTCAGACACAATAACATTAGCAACAATCCTTGGTTTTTATAAGCTAAAACAACTAATGCTTATTACTAATCTAACCTTAATCTGTTCTCTTATTTTAATAGCTCCTGATTTAACACTTGAACTATTAATTGCCTTGATGCTTTTTATTGGAATTTTTATTCTCAAAATAAATAGCAAACCAATAACGTTTACTATTATAATGGATGGAACATTATTGCTTTATTCCTTTTTAGCTTTTATGGCGCAACTTACACGTTTCTGATTTAAATTTGCAAGATGAATATCAAATTTGGATTAATCTTTTTATTTTTTTGTTTGACAAGTCTGCAGAGCGCCTATTCAAGTGATTATCCGAACCCATTGTTTGGCAAAGACAAAATAAAGGTAAAACCCTTCTTTCAATTTGATAGCTACTATTCTTTTATTGGGTATGAAAGAGCTGATGTTTTTGGATTTAAAGGTGGTGTAGAGGTAAACCAAAAATGGAGATTTGGTGCAGGATATAACAAGATTAAGTCGGATATCGTCGAGTGGAAGTTATTGCCAGAAGAAGAACGTCCCTATTCACCTACTGGAAATATTGTAAAAAGTCAGCTTTATCTAAACTATTACCCGTTACTAGCAGAGTATGTTTTTTACAACAAAGATCCATGGCAGGTTTCTTTGCCTTTTACGATTGGATTTGGGAACTCCTATTTTAGTTATTACGACAAGGATAATAACCAACGTAAAATATTTAATCGTTCAATTGCAGTTACAGAATTTGGAGTAACAGGACAGATAAAAGTTTTTAAGTGGATTGGGGTTGGAGCGGGTGTTGGTTATCGTTATTTACTATTAAAAAACCCAGAAATAGAAACACAAGTCAGTTCACTTGTCTACTCTGTAAGAATTAAAATTTTCCCAGGTGTAATTATAAAAACATTCTTTCCCAACCTAACTGGTAAATGGTGATTACACTCACTAACTATTATTATCTTTGATACATGAATAAATTAAGCTTTGATGATATTTATATGGACCTTGCCAAAAACTTATCACGCAAATCGCATTGCGTGAAAGCAAAAGTAGGGGCCGTAATTTCAAAAGATACTCGCATTGTTTCCCTTGGATATAATGGTCCGCCAGCAGGAACACATAACTGTGATCAGGAGTGGCCTGTAGATGGATGTGCGCGAGATAGAAAAGGGGGATGTTCGTTAGCGTTACATGCAGAAGCGAATGCCATCTTATATGCATCAAAGAATCAAATCACGATGGAAGGAGCTACACTTTATGTGACCCTTTCGCCTTGTATCGCTTGTGCAAAAATTATTTATACTACTGGAATTAAGAAAGTAATCTATCTAGATTCATATGCCGCTTTTAAAGGAATTGATGTTGAAGAAGGCGTTGAATTCCTAAGAAGATTTGGTGTTTCGGTTGAACAGTACTCACAATTATAAAATGAACGAAGAAAGAAATTCAAAATCACGTTCGGTATTCTTTTTTGGAATAGCGCTCGCTTTAGGTATTTATATAGGAGGTAAATTAAGTTCATCGTCAGAGCTAAGTTCTGAAAACAAAATGGAAGAAATACTTAATCATATCAATTCCAATTATGTTGATACATTGAACTTAACAGAAGTTCAAGATAAGGCGATATCTTCTTTACTGAGTCAGCTAGATCCTCATTCTAGTTATATCCCAGCATCAGAAGTACAGTCTGTAAATGATGATTTAGATGGTAACTTCGAAGGAATTGGCGTTGAATTCAGAATTTTAAATGATACAGTTACGGTAATGCATGTTATTGAAAATGGTCCGAGTGAAAAAGCAGGACTTCATGATGGAGATCGCATTGTTAAAGTAAATGATAAAAATATAACAGGAATAAAAATCACCAACGGCGATGTAATGAAATTACTCAAAGGTGAAGGTGGTACAAAAGTAACTGTAACTGTTTATCGAAAGGCAATTGGGAAATTGTTGGACTATAAAATTACCAGAGGTAAAATTCCTATTTATAGCATAACAACATCGTACATGTATGATCGTGAAATCGGTTATATTTTAATTGATCGTTTTGCAGCTACCACCTACGATGAATTTCATGATGCGGCTGACAAGTTGTTAAAAGCAGGAATGAAGAAATTAATCATCGATGTGCGTAATAATCCTGGTGGTTATTTAGAAATGGCTGTTGATATGATTGATGAAATGCTGGGAGGCGAAAAATTAGTCGTTTATACAGAGGGCAATAATCGTCGTAAGCAAGAATACAAAACATCTAAACCTGGAATTTTAGAAGATGTAAAAATTGCTGTTTTAATAAATGAAAGCTCTGCTTCCGCTTCAGAGATATTAGCAGGCGCACTACAAGACTGGGACCGCGCAGATATCATAGGAAGAAGAAGCTATGGAAAAGGATTAGTGCAAGAACAAACTCCCATCAGTGATGGATCGGCAGTTCGTTTAACTGTTGCGCGTTATTACATTCCTTCGGGAAGATGTATTCAAAAACCATACATCATAGGAGATAAATCTTACTCTGATGATATGTATGAAAGAGAATTAAATGGAGAATTATTTTCGGCAGACAGCATAAAAATAAATAAGAAAAAGCCATACAAAACAGCAGGTGGCCGACCAGTATATGGTGGAGGTGGAATTATTCCCGACTTCTTTGTTCCGTTAGATACAAGCAATAACAGTATTTATCTGAATAAACTTTTTGCATTAAATATGTTCAGCGATTTTTGTTATAGCTATGCTGATAATAACTTGGCGAAACTAAAATCTTATAAATCAGCTGCCGATTTTAATGCTCAATTTAAAGTTGACGATAAAACATTAAACGAATTCATACAGTTTGCAGGTAGTCACGGAGTACCGTTAGATCAAGCAGGTTATACTAAGAGCAAACAAGAAATAATTAAGCAGATCAAAGCTACATTTGCGCGTATTGCATGGAACGATGAAGGATTGTATAGAGTAATAAATCAAAATGATCCAACCTTCTTAAAAGCAATTTATTTGTTTCAATGAAATGGCCGAATAAAATAACATTCTCTCCATTACTATTTACGCTTTTAATTGCGCTAACAAGAATTCCTTTTTTATTTTTTGGTTACGGCTCAGAGGAAGACGCATGGGCATTACCGTTAGTAGCTGAACGAATTGCTAATAGTGGTGTTTATGAAGTTTCTAGACTACCAGGACATCCCTTTCAGGAAATTATTTATACGCTGATCTGGAATGCTGGTCCTGTAGTTTACAACCTAATAACTTTAATTGTAAGCAGCTTTGGTGTTTACTTTTTTATTAGAATATTACAATTTCTAAAACTAGAATGGAAGTGGGCAACATTGTGCCTCACCTTCACTCCTATTTTCTATATCAACTGCACCAATAACATGGATTATATTTGGGCGTGTAGTTTCATCATCATATCGCTTTATTATTTACTGAATAATCGATTGCTTTTAACAGGGTTGTTCTTAGCAATTGCTATTGGATGCAGAATAACATCAGGTGCCGCTTTCCTTCCGATGATTGTTTATTTAGCAACGAGCAATCAGAAACAATTTTTAAAGAGTGCATTTCAGATTTGCTTTTACACTAGCATTTTTTGCTTCATCATTTTTATTCCTGTATTAAAAGAATACGGACTTACCTTTTTCACTTACTATCAGCACTTCCCTACTCCATCATTTGCCAAAAATTTTTATAAAGGAAGTATTGGTGCATTTGGAATCACAGGATATTTAGCAGTTTTTATATTCATCATCTACTCGCTTAAGAAACTAATTCGACAACCTGAGTTATTGAAGTCGCCAATACTACTTTTAGCATTAAGTGGTATTATGATTTTTAAAATTGCGTTTATTAGTCTCCCACTTAAATCGGCCTTTATTATTCCTATTTTACCTTATTTATTTTTGATGACGGCTATCTTATGCAATGAGTATATTCAAAAAACAGGAGTATTACTTTTAATTATTGCTTGTTTCTTTTTCGGAATCAATTTATCAGATCCATTACGAGGTTCGAAAGAGAGTGCGTTGAGCTATACCTTCAATGTAAGCAATCAGAAAGTTGTGTTTGATGTGTTCTCGGGAATCTTCACAGCAGATATCACCAAACGAATTAATCGCACCGAATTTTCAGAGAGTATCATAGAAAAAGCTTCGTTGATAAATCAACCTACTTATGTTATTGCAGGCTGGTATTTATCCGACATATTAGTATTGCAAAAAGGAAGAGAAAACAAATTGGTAGAGTATTCTTATTATACTGATGAGCAAAAACTCGATTCGTTAAAATCGAATGGCATTAACTTATTTTACCTGCCACAACAAAATGAGTTAAACGATTTACGCTTCAAAAATACCTTTACCCAAAAATACGCGCGTCCTTTTTAAGCTAATGCAACTTCAAATTGCTGCACCTTTTCTCTCCATGATTCAGGAATAGCCACAGTTGAATTATTCAAGTAATTGTAACAAACCTGCACCGACATTCCAGAAGCACAAACAACTATCCCATCTCCATTTTCCACTGTAATCGTATACTCAACTTCATAACTTTTATTTCCCATTTTACTTACACGAGAATAGACAAAAACATTATCAGAAAGCAAGATTGGACGATGATAATTAATTTCTGTTTTAGCTAAAATAACTCCTTGCTCATTCCAGTTAACAACCTCATTTATTACATCACGGAAATAATGAATACGAGCGAGTTCAAAATAAGTAATATGATTTGCATTATTCACATGACCCATATGGTCAATATCTTTAAAACGAATTTGAATTGCTGATTTATGTTTAAATTTTGAAAGATCCATTGTCGATTACTATTTGATAACAGCAAATTTAATTTAAACCCGTAAATGTTTATTATATTCGCTAAACTAATTATTACCTGATGAAAGCACTGAATTCTTTACTAGCAACTATTG